>NZ_JBNNIW010000047.1:0-22927 GCF_050269715.1 Halomonas sp. NPDC076908
TCCACTCGTGTTGGTTGAGATCTTGGTCGTGATCAATCAACAGGATACGCCACCCTTCCTACCTCCTCCCATACACCAGACTTGAGCTTAACTCAATCGTCTAACGGTCATAGCCAGCGAATCCTTTGAGGAGTATGCGAAGAACCTGCAAACAGAGATGGAAAAAGACATTGGCGGTGGCTTCAAGTTCGGACGAGTGCCGACAATTGCCTTTGCCGCTTTAACGGCTAGTAACAATGAAGCTCTAGGCCAGGAAAAATCCCGTCATCTTTGGCAGGCATTAAAGGCAGAAGGCTATCTGGATGTCAAAGGAGACTTGACCGCTAAGTTCAAGCCGGATGATCTCTATTTTGAACTGCAGGTGCCCAACGATTACCAGGCCCTCGAAAATGAAATTATTGACCGTCTACGCAGCTTTATGTTCGCAGGACGGATAAAAGATGTACGAGGTCGTACAGCAGTAACGTACAATAAGCGGGTAGAGTTAAACCCAGATTTCAAAGCACTGTGGGATAAAATCAGCCAAAAAACCCGCTTCGCTATCCATTTTGATACTCAACAGCTGGTGAATCTAGCCAGCCACAAGCTTAAAAATATGCCGGTGGTAAAACCGGTTACGCTTACAATAGGACATACTCAGGGTAAGCTTACTAATGCTGGCTTTGGTAGTGATCGGCAAATCTCAACTCCAAAAGAACGTTATGTAAGCTCCCATGAAGTGTTACCAGATTTGGTCGGGATTTTGCAGGAGAGAACTTATCTAACACGAGATACATTGCTCACGATAATTCGTAACTGCAATAGGTTAGAAGAGTTTAAAGCAAATCCTCAAGGCTTCATTACTGAAACCGCCAAACAGATTAAGAATGCGCTTGATGAGTTGCTGGTAGATGGGATTCGTTACGAGAAGCTAGGCGGAGAACACTACAAAATGGAGTTGTTTAATGAGCCGGAGCTTGAAACCTACTTGGATCGCTCTTACCAAGTGCTTCATGGTAATCAAGGCAGTCAGGTTCAAACACCATATGACTATATTGAGTGTGACTCCCAAATCGAACGAAAGACTGCTCATGCGTTAGATGGTGCCGACAACGTTAAGTTTTTCTGTAAATTGCCTCGTTGGTTTACCATTACTACACCAGTTGGCGATTACAATCCTGATTGGGCCGTCGTATTAGAAGCGGATCAAAAAATTTATTTGATCCGTGAAACTAAAACGACCCATGATAGTAATAAGCGCCGTGTAGAAGAAAATCTGAAAATTTTATGTGGGGAAGCCCACTTTAAAGCGTTAGATAATGTCGACTATCGGGTGGCAACAACCGTAGCTGAAGTTGTTTCGATTTCATAATGGTGTTGGAAGGATTTGCTTCCCCTGTAATGAGGGGAAGCTTTTTACTTAGAACTAGTCGCGGATTCTGATCAGAAGTCATCTGGTGACAATGTGTGTTCCATTACGACGATGCATCTCTGATATAGTTTTTTGGCTATCTCTTAAAAATAATACTTTGCCGTGATGTACCTTTGCTACTCTGTAAAAAGCATAATTCTTAAGCTGCTTTCTGGGCATCAGGACTCACGATCAGCCAAACGGAAACTAAAACGATCAGAGATCCAAGTAAGAAACCGCTGGATATTGTTTCGCCGAGGACTAAAAAGCCCCATAGCACTGCAAAAGGCGGCACAAGAAATGTAACGGTAAGCGATCTTAACGGGCCAATATCTGCGATCAACCTAAAATAAAGAATATAGGCGAGGGAAGTACATACAAAACCCACGGCCAGCAGGCTAATCCAAACATCGCCTTGTAGCCAATCAATGTTAGGGCCAGATGAAATATTCCAAATTAAAAAAGGGGCGAGAAAAATGGTTGCACCTAGTTGGCTGCCAAATGCCACTAGCGTTGAATCCAGACCGCCCTGCTGGGTTATCCATCTACGGGTAAGAAAGCCTGCAAAGCCGTAACCAATAGTGGCGACTATGCAGGCAGTAATACCAATGAAGATATTGCCAGCAACATTTGAATCACCCACGGTAGTAATAACGGTAATGCCAACAATACCTAGTGTTATACCTGACATTTTTCTTAACGATAAACTCTCGCTAAAGAAGTAAAAGCCAATCATGGCACCCATTAAAGGTGTTGTCGCATTCAGTATTGCTGAATAGCCCGCAGGTAATAATGTGGCAGCTATGCTGTACATAAGAAAGGGTATGCCTGAATTGATAGTACCCAATATCAAAACTTTCCCTAATTTTTCTTTAAAGTCTAGGCTCTTTCTTATAAAAAATATTATGATCGCTAAACCAATCAGCCCAAAGAAGACTCGAAAGAAAGCTGTGTTGATTGCCCCTATCGCTGGTGAGGCTATGCGCATAAAAAGAAAACTTGCGCCCCAGATAGCTGCTAAAGATATTAGTCGTAAATAATCTATTGCTTTCATCTTGTGTCCCTTTTAAGGTTTTTTCTTAGCCTGTTGCCGCCAAACAGTGATTGGCCTTTTTCAGTTTTTGCCGAAAGTTGCCAAGGTGGCTCATGAATTTTTTCTTCATGAAAATTCAGTATTGGTTTTTGACGGCATCGAAAAAACCCGTTTCTTGCTCTATTTTAATATTTCGTAAAATAGCTAAGCAGTAGCTTTAGGTAACGACGAAATAGATCAACTCGGTTGGGCTTGTCATTACTAATGCAGTGAAGCAGCGTAATGTGGAGAGCTGCGGATTGATTGAGTGCCATGGGGCGGCTGGCGCCGCCCTCCCGCGGGTGCCTCTTATGTTCGTTCCTCTCACATACTCGTTACCACGCGCTACGATGCGTGCATGGAATGATATTTTGGGTTTACTTCTAGTGTGACCCCCGGCAAATACTTAACTAAGGTGCAGCCTGAAAGTGTCGCCTAGCCGAACGGGGGCTATAGCAGATGGCTTGGAATATTGGAGATGCTTAATGGATCTTTTTGAAAACGATGATATGAAGCTGATTAACCTGCTGCCACGGGGTGGGGCTGCCTATTATTACGGTAAAGTATTAACGACTGATACTGCGGATATTTATTTAGATCAATGCATTAACGAAATGGATTGGGAGCATGATCGTGCTTTTATTTATGGGAAGGAAATTGTCACCCAAAGAAAGATCGCGTGGTATGCGGATCGACCAGTCTCGTATACGTATTCGGGAGTTACAAAGAAAGCGCTAATCTGGCCCGCTTTGTTACGTGAGCTTAAACAGCGAGTAGAAGAAGAGTGTGGCGATGCTTTTAATTCATGCTTGGGTAATTTTTATAGTTCAGGCGACGAGGGCATGAGTTGGCATAGTGACGCCGAAAAAGACCTTGTTGAGAATGGGGTGATCGGGGCACTGAGCTTAGGCGGCGAAAGGAAGTTTTCGTTTAAACACAAAAAATCAGGGGAGAGTGTGTCGCTTACTTTAAAGCACGGCAGTTTGTTAATCATGAAGGGGACTACCCAGACGCACTGGCTGCACAGTCTTCCTAAAACCAAGAAAGATGTTGGGCCACGGGTAAGTCTAACCTTTAGGCAAATGCGTTTTTGAAATAACAAGGTTTATTCAACCGAGCCGCCCCATTAAGGGCGGCTGGTTAGGTGTTATGCAACGCGGGTTTGTTCAGCCGTTTTTGATACTTGGTCTGGAAACCGGCGCCAGTGACGGGGGTGGGCGAACAGGCGTTGCCCACGGCTAAGCGCCAAGTGTTCGAAATCAGTATGCCGTACGGTGGCTAGCCACGGTTGGGCTAGCCAGTCAGCCTCCAGCTCTACGCGAACCTCAGCGCCTACTGGCGAGATTGCTGTGATAGTGACCGGTAGATGACTCTCATGGGTTGGCTGTTCAGTTAGGCGCACTTCGTGAGGGCGCAGCAGCAACTCTTGATGTCCATCGGGTAGGTCAACGTGCCAATAGGCGTCACCGCAGGTCAATACGCCGTTACTTACCTTGCCTTCCAGGTGGTTCACATCACCTAGAAACTCAAATACAAAGCGGTTTTTTGGCGTTCGGTAGAGATCGTCAGGGGTATCGATCTGCTCAATGCGGCCGTTACTCATGACCACTACCCGGTCAGATAACTCCAGCGCTTCTTCCTGGTCATGGGTGACGAATACGCTGGTGAAGTTAAGCTCATCGTGCAGATGGCGCAGCCAGCGGCGAAGCTCCTGACGAACTTTTGCATCAAGTGCCCCGAAGGGCTCATCCAGCAGCAGTACTTCAGGCTTAACCGCCAGCGCGCGTGCTAGTGATACGCGTTGCTGCTGGCCGCCGGAAAGCTGAGCAGGGTAACGCTTGGCGAGATGCTCAAGCTTAACCATTTCGAGCAGTCTAAATACCTGGGCACGAATCTCACCGCTGCTAGGGCGCTGCTTGCGTGATAACACGGTCAGTCCAAATGCAACGTTGTCATAAACGCTCATATGGCGGAACAGGGCATAGTGTTGGAAAACAAAACCGATCCGTCGATCGCGTACATGCACATTGGTCACATCGCGCTCACCAAACAGAATCTTACTTTGTTGTGACGTTCGGTCCGCGCTTTCAAGACCCGCAATGATACGCAATAGCGTCGTTTTGCCTGAGCCCGAAGGGCCGAGCAACCCTACTAATTCACCTTCGTTAATGTCTAAATTTATCGGCTCTAATGCCTGGGTATTACCAAAATGTTTGCCAATGTTTTGTAAGCGAATGCTCATGCAAATGCCTCCCGGCGCGATGCGCGCCATTCCAACCCTGCCTTGGCGGCGAGCGTGAGTAGGGCAATGAATGCGAGTAAGGCCGCGCAGGCGAAAGCTCCCACGGCATTATAGTCTTGATAAAGCTGCTCAAGGTGCAGGGGGAGCGTGTTGGTTTGGCCACGAATAGCCCCTGACACCACCGAAACAGCGCCAAATTCCCCCACTGCTCGGGCATTGGTAAGGATGACCCCGTAAAGCAGCGCCCATTTAATATTAGGTAGCGTAACGCGGCGGAAGGTGGTCCATCCCGAAGCCCCAAGGGTTACGGCTGCTTCCTCTTCGCGGGAGCCTTGAGCCTGCATTAACGGAATTAACTCACGGGCAACGAACGGGCAGGTAACAAAAATGGTCACCATTAAAATCCCCGGCCAGGCGAACATTAGCTGGATATCGTGGGTGTCTAACCAACTGCCGATCCAGCCGTTGCGGCCATACAGCAGTAGATAAATCAGACCTGCGACAACCGGCGATACGGCAAACGGAATATCAATTAAGGTTTGTAAAATACGCCGACCAGGAAAGCTGAAGCGCGTGACCAGCCACGCCAGCGCAACACCAAAAACCAAACATACTGGAATGGTTAATAGCGCAATCATAAGCGTTAAGCCAATCGCGTGCAGGGTAAACGTATTGCTAACATTTGCCCAAAATACCAGTACGCCTTGGGAAAATGCCTGGGCAAAGATGGCCACCAGAGGCAGCAGCAAGAAGAGTGCTGAGAGCACAAGAGCGGCGCCTATTAATAGCCGCCTAACAAGCGGAGCATCACCAATTCGACGCATTACCCCTTACCTCCGTGCAGCCGTTTGACAAAGCGACCCTGCCAAATATTAATCGCCAGCAGCAGGGCCAGAGATACAAACAGCACTACGGAGGCTACTGCGGACGCTCCGGCATAGTCATACTCTTGAAGTTTGACGAAAATCATCAGCGCGGTGATCTCTGTTTCGTATGGCATATTGCCCGCAATGAAGATAATCGCCCCGAATTCACCAAGCGAGCGCACAAACGCAAGCCCCGTGCCGGTAACCAGCGCTGGCCATAGATGCGGCATGATCACGCGGCGAAAGGCAACGCCGTCGGTAGCACCCAGTGACATAGCCGCTTCATCGACTTCAATCGGCAGATCTTCAAGCACCGGCTGTACCGTGCGCACTACAAAAGGAATACTGGTGAACGCCATGGCCAAGGCAATGCCCACCCAGGTGTAGGCGACTTGAAACCCCATCGGTTCCAATAAACGCCCCATCCAGCCGCTGCCAGCGTAAAGCGTGGCTAAGGTAATACCGGCTACGGCGGTCGGCAGGGCAAAGGGTAAGTCCATTAACGCATCAAGTAAGCGTTTGCCCGGAAATTCATAGCGGACGAGCACCCATGCCAACAGTAACCCAAAGACGGCATTCACCAATGCCGCGACCGCCGCTGCGCCAATGGTGACGGCATAGCTTGCCACCACGCGACCTTCTGTAATGATCGCCCAGTACTCAGCGAGGCTAAGCTCCGCTAGCTGTCCGAATAGGCCGGTAATCGGCAGTAGGAGTACCAGCGAGATAAATAGCACGCTGATACCCATAGAAAGGCCAAAACCCGGCAGCACACGTGTGCTGCCGGGACGCCTGAGTGCGAGTTGACTCATAGTTCAAACGTGCTCATGAATAAGGATTAACGGCGCTGTAATTGATCCAGCAGGGCACCACCTTCGAAGTGCGCTTCCATCGCTTCATCCCAGCTACCGAACACATCTTCCACTTGGAACAGTTCGGTGTCAGGGAATTGATCTGCAAACTCTTCAACGACTGCCTCGTTGTGAACCCGATAGCTGAAGCCGGCGAGTAGGCGCTGGGCATCTTCACTGTACAGGTATTCGAGATAGCTCTGCGCTAAATCACTGTTACCGTTACGTTCAGCGTTCGTGCCGACAACGGCAACAGGAAATTCTGCCAAAATGCTCATCGGTGGCACGATAACTTCATAATCGTCGCTGCCGTATTCGCTGCGGATATTATTGACTTCCGACTCAAAGCTGATCAGTACATCGCCAATGCCGCGCTCAATAAAGCTGGTGGTTGCACCACGGCCACCGGTATCAAAGACGGCTACGTTGCGCAGGAAGGTACGCATGAAGTCTTGGATCTGCTCTTCATCGCCATCGAATTCATTATCCGCAAAACCCCATGCGGCTAAATAGGTGTAACGGCCGTTGCCTGATGTTTTCGGGTTGGGGAAGACCATCTGAACGTCTTCTTTTACCAAGTCATCCCAGCTTTCAATCCCTTTTGGGTTGTCTTTACGTACTAAGAACGCGGTAGTGGAGTAGTAGGGCGATGCGTTGTTCTCAAGCGCTTCCTGCCAATCTTCTGCCACCAGTCCTGCATCTGCGAGTACCTGTACATCGGTGACCTGGTTAAAGGTCACGACATCGGCACGCAGCCCTTGCAGGATAGCGCGGGCTTGAGCAGAAGAGCCGCCGTGGGATTGGCTGATCGCAATCTCTTCACCGTGCTCTTCTTGCCACCACGCTTGAAATTCAGGGTTAACGGCAGCAAACAGCTCACGGGCAATATCGTAAGATGAGTTAAGCAGTTCGCGCTCTTGGGCCATTGCTGAACCACTGACGCTGGCGCCTAAGGCGATTGCAATTAGGCTGCGGCGGAAGAAGAGGGGCAGTGCCATAGGAAAGCTCCTTGAAACGTTAAGCGCATCATGGCGCAATGATGGCAAGGTTAAATCGAACATTGTGGAATTACAATCATGTTTTATATTCTTTTTAAGAATATAAGTGTGCTTAAGGGTAAACCTTTACCAGCAGAGTGGCTGTTGATACGCCGCAGGTGCTAGGACAATGCGCAGGCTCTGGTAAGATAGGCCGCCTTATTAGAACCCCCAACTGTTAATTGCTGGCTATTGCTGGCAGAAAAGGGGTGTTCGCATCACTTCACTGGCGACTATGCAGGAATCGAATATGACCGCTGCGCATGATTTTCTCATTGCTCCTTCTATTTTATCGGCCGACTTTGCCCGCTTGGGTGAAGAGGTGGATAACGTGCTGGCCGCTGGCGCGGATGTTGTGCACTTTGACGTGATGGACAATCACTACGTGCCCAACCTCACCATTGGCCCCATGGTGTGTAAAGCGCTGCGTAACCACGGCGTGACGGCGCCGATTGATGTGCATTTAATGGTCAAGTCAGTCGATCGTATGATCAGTGACTTTATTGAAGCAGGCGCCAGTTACATTACCTTCCACCCGGAAGCCTCGGAACATGTCGACCGCTCTCTACAGCTAATCCGCGATGGCGGCTGTAAAGCAGGTTTGGTGTTTAATCCGGCCACGCCGCTTTCCTATCTCGACTACGTAATGGATAAAGTCGATATGGTACTGCTGATGAGCGTTAACCCAGGTTTCGGTGGTCAATCTTTTATCCCTGGCACGCTGAACAAGCTGCGCGAAGCTCGCGCACGCATTGACGCCTCAGGCTTGGATATTCGCTTAGAAATTGATGGCGGCGTGAAAGTAGATAATATCGCCGAGATTGCTGCCGCAGGCGCCGATACCTTCGTGGCGGGATCAGCCATTTTTAGCGCCCACCAAGCCAGCGACCCGCACGGCTATGACACCGTGATCAAACAAATGCGTGCGGCGCTGGCTAAGCAATAAGTATGCTTCGTTTAGTGGAGTTTCATACGCGGTTTTAAATACTTGTTGATCTTGTCGACTAACCAGGCGAGCCCCGTTTTCGGCACCCCATGAATAGAGAGCTGGTGCATACGGTAGAGCGAAGCATAGGCTTGGCGAGCCAGCCAGCCCTCTAAAAATAGCCCTTTGGAGGCGCCGCTACGCATTAGATTGCCTACCGCGTCATAGCGAGCCAGCGATACCAGCGAGCCGTGATCCCGGTAGCGGAAGTCCTTTAGTGGCTTCCCCTCTAATTGATTTATCAGGTTTTTCGCTAGCAACTTAGCCTGCTGATGGGCCGCCTGAGCGCGAGGTGGCACGCTACTGTCTTCCCCCATGGGGCAACTGGCACAGTCGCCCAGGGCAAAAATTCTGTCGTCATCAACGCTTTGCAGGGTACGTTTTACTTCAATCTGGTTTTTCTTATTAGTCGTCAGGCCAAGATCTGCTAGAAAGGAGGGTGCTTTAATGCCCGCTGCCCACACGTTGATATCGGTTTCAATAATCTCGCCGTCGTCGGTGACTAGCTGATGCGCCTGCGCTTCTTTAATGGCGGTGCCGATGTGAATCGTCACGCCCATGCTTTCAAGCTCCGTTTGAACCGTTTGGCTGACCCGTTCGGAAAGACCCGGCAGTATGCGTGGTGCTGCTTCCAGTAAATGCACGCTGATTTGCTGATGATCTAACGAGGTAACCCCATAGGCATTCAGCATGCGCGATGCATCAAACAGTTCAGCAGCCAGCTCAACACCGGTAGCGCCGCCGCCCACGATACCTATCGTTAACAGCGTATGCTGGCGCAGCGTAGGGTCTGTATAGCGTAGAAACGTATTGATCATATCCCGTTGGAACGCTTTAGCCTGCTGCGGTGAATCAATAAAGTGGCAGTGTTCAGCAACTCCCGGCGTGCCGAAATCATTTGAGACACTGCCCAATGCTATCACTAGGTAGTCATAAGTCAGTTCTCGGGCGGGTAACACCTCTTCACCATCTTCATCTTGAACTGGCGCCAAGTGCAGCACCTGCTGCTCGCGATCCACGCCAGTGAGCGACCCACGCTGGTAGCGATAGAAGTGGGCGGAAGAGTGTCCGCGGTAATCCACTTCATCCATGCTGGAGTTCAGTACCCCGGTGGCCAGTTCGTGGAGCAGCGGTTTCCATACATGGGTGGTATTACGATCCAGTAGCACAATCTCAGCGCGTTTGCGCTTGCCTAGCGTATGCCCTAAACGCGTAGCAAGGGCTAATCCGCCTGCGCCACCGCCAACAATCACGATTCTGGGTATGGCCATCATTTACTCCTCGGCTAAATTAGCTCCAGCATAGAAGCTTCTAAGGCTCCTGACTAATGCGAAAGGCAGCCTTGAACAGGTAAGATAGCTGCTGAGCTTGAAGGGCTACCATAAAAGCGAACGGCACAGCAGTGTCCGTAAAGGTTTTCAGCCGTCGATAAAACCAGAGGACAGCAAGGTGCATTCAAATCTACATCCAATATTACAAGGAAAGCGGCTGATTGCGTTTGACCTGGATGGCACGCTGATTGATTCAGTGCCCGATCTTGCCGCTGCCGTGGCGCGCACACTTAGTGAGCTTGATTTGCGCGTGCCCAATGAAGCGGAAGTGCGCGATTGGGTTGGCAATGGGGCGCCAGTATTGGTTGAAAGAGCATTAACCTGGGCCTTGCAAGCCGCGCCAGAGTCGGCGCTTCAAACCCGCGCCTTTAACGCTTTTATGGCGTACTACGGTGCATCGCCCAACACCCTTACGACGCTTTACCCTGGAGTTGAGGAAGCACTAAAGGCGCTGCATCAAGAGGGGCTGACGTTGGTGTTAATTACCAACAAGCCCGAGCGCTTTATTGAACCATTATTGGAACACTTCAACTTGCTGACGTTTTTTACCCTGTGGGTCGGCGGGGATTCACTGGCTAAAAAGAAGCCTGATCCTTTGCCGCTACTCCACGCGGCTAATTTGTGCCAAATTGCGCCTGCTGAATGCATTATGGTGGGCGATTCTCGCCACGATATGGCAGCAGGTAAAGCCGCCGGTTTTGCCACACTCGCTTTGCCCTATGGCTATAACCACGGCGAGCCGATTGAACACAGTCAGCCTGACTTAATGATCACATCGTTAACTGAATTATTGATGCCCGCACCCCATGCGACAAGGACCGCGTAATGATGACCCCGGAACGTTTTCAAGAGCTTAGCCAGGTAGGCTATAACCGAATTCCTGTTTCGCGTGATGTACTCGCCGATTTAGATACGCCGCTATCCACCTATTTAAAGTTGGCGAATACACCCTGGACTTTCTTATTTGAGTCCGTACAGGGGGGCGAAAAGTGGGGGCGCTACTCAATGATTGGCCTGCCCAGCCATGAGCGTATTGAGGTTCGCGGCTTTACAGTGCGCCATATTAAAGATGGGGAGGCCGTTGGCGTTGCTGAAGTTGAAGACCCGCTAGCGTGGATTGAAAAATTCCAGAGCCGCTTTAAGGTGCCCAAGCTGGATGATCAGCCGCGCTTCGACGGGGGCTTAGTCGGTTACTTTGGCTACGACACCATTCGTTATATCGAACCGCGCCTGCGCGCAGGCGCCGATAAGCCTGACCCGTTAAATGTGCCCGATATCTTACTGATGGTGTGCAATGATTTTGTGGTGTTCGACAATCTTTCCGGGCGGCTAACCATCTGGACCCACGTTGATCCTGCTGAACCAGATGCCCTTGAACGCGGCCAGGCACACCTCAAACACCTTGAAACCCGCCTGCGCGAAGCGCACATCAGCCCCAATAATGCGGGTAGCGGTCGGCAGCCGGTGAAAGAGAGCGATTTTAACTCAGGGTTTACCGAGCAGGGCTTTAAAGCCGCGGTTGATAAAATCAAAGAGTATGTGCTGGCAGGGGATATCATGCAGTGCGTGCCCTCCCAGCGCATGTCGATTCCTTATCAGGCGTCACCGCTAGATCTTTATCGCGCGCTACGCAGCCTTAACCCATCGCCCTATATGTTTTTCTTTAATTTGGACGACCACCACGTGGTGGGCTCCTCGCCGGAGATTCTGACCCGTATGGAGGAGGGTGAGGTAACCGTAAGGCCTATTGCGGGTACCCGCAAGCGCGGTAAAACCGAAGAGGAAGACGATGCCTTAGAGGCAGAACTGCTAGCGGATCCTAAAGAACTTGCCGAGCACTTGATGCTAATTGACCTGGGGCGTAATGACGTCGGCAGGATCTGCCAAACGGGCAGCGTAGAAGTGACTGATCAAATGGTGGTTGAGCGCTACTCCCATGTGATGCATATCGTTTCTAACGTCACTGGCAAGTTAAAGCCTGGCTTAACAGCGATGGATGCTCTGCGTGCTACTTTCCCGGCGGGGACTGTTTCTGGAGCACCCAAAATTCGCGCACTTGAAATTATTGATGAGGTGGAGCCGGTTAAGCGCGGTATCTACTCTGGGGCGGTAGGCTATCTCTCTTGGCACGGCAATATGGACACCGCCATCGCAATCCGTACCGCCGTGATTAAAGACGGTCAACTGCATGTGCAGGCAGGAGCTGGCATTGTGGCTGATTCGGTGCCTGAAATGGAGTGGCAGGAAACGCTTAACAAGGGGCGGGCTATCTTCCGTGCAGTGGCCATGGCCGAGCGGGGATTAGATAATCTCTAGCATGAAACCAGTAGTACAAAACCAGTAGTACAAAACCTTAGCAGCGCCAGGGTCGATTACTCGGCCCTGGCGCCACCAAGGGCCGCGTGCATTACATCTGCATTATGACGCATCATGGCCGGGTAGTTGACGGCTGGGCCATCTGAACGGCTTAGTGAGTCTACATACAGCGGCCCGGCGAGGGGGATGCCGGTCTCCCTCGACAAGGCATCCATATGAATATTCGCGGTGGTGCTTTCATAAAAAAGCGCGGACGGGCGTGGGCGTTTCTCACCAAGGTATTCGCTCATTTTAGCCATCGCCTGGGCGCTGCCTTGGGTCTCATGATTTACTCCCCATACTCCCTGTGCCTCAAACGCATAGGCCCGGGCAAAATAACCAAAACCGGCTTCGCTGGTGATAAGCGTGCGATTGGTGTGGGGGATGCCGTCGAGCCGCTCTTTCAAGACTTGATTGAGGGCAGTAAGCGCTTTATGCGTTTCTTCAGCGCGGGCATAGAAGGCATCGGCTTGCTCGGGAAGGTGCTCTGCTAACGTGGCGGCAATCACATCGATATAGGCCATAGCTCCTCGCGGATCCATCCACATATGGGGGTCAGGCTCCTCTTTATACTGCCCAGTGGAGATCGTTAGCGGAGTGAAGTCGGCTTTTTTTGCCACTTCCACTAAGGTGAGTTGGTCGTCGGCCATTGCTTGAACATGATGTATCCAAGGCTCTAAGCCTAAGCCGTTATAAAATACGATATTAGTCTCTTCTAGCGCGAGCACATTGGGCGGTGTGAGCTCCCAGCGGTGAACATCCTCCCCAGCAGGGACGATGACCTTAACATTGACGGTATCTCCGGCCACCCGCTTGACCAAATCCTCCAGAACAGAAAATGACGCCAGGACTCTGAGTGAAGTAGTCGCGTAGGCGGGAGCCGCACTTAACAGCGCAACGAATAAGAGCGTACTCAACCAGGTAACCCGCTTGTACATCCCGCGCTCCAAACTGTAGAGAAAGCCATCGAACATGACAGCCATCAAGAAAGACAGCAGATGATAGTGATTGCGCTGGCTCGTTGCCAGTTGCAATAAGCAACCACTGATTAGGGGGAGTATCCATAGGATGGTTCCCAGCGAGCATAACTGCCACTATGCTTAGTCATATTACTCCTTTAAGCATAGCGTGCCTTATGACTGACCGAAGTGTTTCTTCTTTACGGCGTCGGCGTGGCCATCCACAAGGCCGTGATTTATCCCCCGTCGCGTTAGTGACATTGCGCGCATTGCTGGGTGATGAGCGAATCCAGCCTGAATTGAGCCAGCGCGATCAGTTGCTTGAGCATCTGCATGCCATTCAGGATGCCCACGGCCATTTATCGATGGTAGAGCTGCGGGCATTGGCGGCCTACATGAACCTACCTATGGCGGCGGTTTACGAAACAGCCACCTTCTATGCCCATTTTGATGTGGTACATGACGGACAAGCGCCGCCGCCTGATACCACCGTTCGGGTATGCGACTCCCTCTCCTGTCAGTTAGCTGGCGCTGCCCAGCTTAAAGCCAAACTGGAAGCGGGCTTTGATCCGGAACTGGTGCGTGTGTTACGTGCCCCCTGCATGGGCCGTTGTGACAGTGCGCCAGTGGTTGAAGTGGGCCACCACCATGTGCAGTTTGCCACTGCAGAAGGGGTAGAGGCCATCGTGGATACGGGCCATTTTCATCCAGAAGCGATTTTATGGCAGCGGCTTCAGGCGTATCAGCAGGAGGGCGGGTATCAACTGTTGAGCGACTGCCGTAAGGGCAATGTTAGCGTTGACGAATTAATGTCGACGCTGGAAAACGCAGGGCTAAGAGGGCTTGGTGGCGCTGGCTTTCCCACCTTTAAAAAGTGGCATTTTGTCCGCCAAGCAGCCGGGCCACATTATTGCGTTATCAACGCCGATGAAGGTGAACCGGGCACGTTTAAAGATCGCTATCATCTTGAAAAATCCCCCCACCAGTTTTTGGAAGGTGCGTTGATTAGCGCCTGGGCGATCGAAGCGCAGGCGTTGTATATCTATCTGCGTGACGAGTATCCGGGGTTACATCGCGTGCTGCGCGAAGCGATTCACGAGCTTGAGCAAGCGGGGTTGCTGGTGGCGGGCTATATCGTTCTGCGTCGTGGTGCTGGAGCGTACATTTGTGGCGAAGAGTCGGCGTTGATCGAGTCGTTGGAAGGCAAACCTGGCAAGCCTCGCCATCGTCCACCCTATGTGGCTCAGCAGGGGCTGTTTAATCGCCCGACACTGGTCAATAACGTCGAGACGGTATATTGGATAGCGCCCATTTGGCGCAAAGGGGCCGAGTGGTTTGCTGGACATGGCCGCAATGGGCGCTCAGGCCTGCGCAGTTTTTCAGTATCGGGCCGTGTAAAGCATCCTGGCGTTTGCTTAGCGCCTGCGGGAATCACCCTGCGCGAACTCATTGATGAATACTGCGGCGGTATGGCGGAGGGGCACCAGTTAGCGGCTTATCTGCCCGGTGGTGCTTCGGGCGGTATCTTACCCGCCAGCAAAGCGGATATCCCACTGGATTTCGATACGCTCCAAGAGCATGGTTGCTTTATTGGTTCAGCCGCAGTGATCGTGCTTTCCCAGCAGGATAATTTGCAGGCGGTGGCGACCAACTTGTTAGCCTTCTTTGCCGATGAGTCATGTGGTCAATGCACCCCTTGCCGGGTAGGCACCGAAAAAATGCTCACATTGTTAACGCGCAACGACTGGAATATCAGCCAGCTCACCCGCCTGGCTCAGGTGATGCAGGATGCTTCTATTTGCGGTTTAGGGCAGGCAGCGCCAAATCCTGTATTAGGGCTACTAGCCGATTTTCGTGCTGAGCTTGCCCAGCAGCAGATTATTGTCAGCGATGCCTCAGAACAGGTTGCTGAAAGGGGTATGCCATGAAGGCTTCTTTTGCCTTAACACTGGATGGTCATGAAGTCACCGCTTACGCCGGTGAAACCCTATGGCAGGTCGCTAAACGCGCAGGGGAAACCATTCCCCATTTATGCTTCAAAGACGCCCCGGGTTATCGCGCCGATGGCAACTGCCGTGTTTGTATGGTCGAGGTGGAGGGCGAGCGGGCCTTAACAGCGAGCTGCCTACGTGAGGCCACGCCCAATATGGTGGTTCGCAGCGCAAGCTCCGAACGGGCTAAAATTGCTCGGGAAGGGGTTTTAGAGCTACTAATGGCGGATCAGCCCTCCCGTGAACAGAGCCCTGATCGCTCCAGTCACTTTTGGGCTATGGCCGACCAGTTGGGTGTTGAAGAGAGTGCCGTAAAAGCTTGGCTACCACCACGGCATGAAGCGTTGGTGAGCGTGAATAAAGCGGCCGACACCAGCCATCCTGCCATGCAAGTCAATTTAGACGCCTGTATCGAGTGTACGCTCTGCGTGCGTGCCTGCCGTGAAGTACAAAGTAACGATGTGATTGGTATTGCTCATCGCGGTGCTATGTCCAAAATCGTCTTCGACTTTGACGACCCTATGGGCGCAAGCACCTGTGTAGGTTGCGGTGAGTGCGTACAGGCGTGCCCGACAGGTGCGCTCATGCCGACAACGTTAATCAACGCTATGGGGCAGGGCGACTCAAAGGCAGTCGATCGCCAAGTAGATTCAGTTTGCCCTTACTGCGGCGTGGGCTGCCAGCTTACTTATCATATTAAAGACGATGCCATTGCTTTTGTTGAAGGGCGCGACGGCCCCTCTAACCACAACCGGCTATGCGTTAAAGGGCGTTTTGGTTTTGATTACCCTAGCCATCCAGCGCGTTTAAAAACGCCGCTGATTCGCAAGCCCGGCGTTCCGAAAAGCCTGGATCCTAGCTTTGATCCTGCTCAGCCACTTACGCATTTTCGTGAGGCCACTTGGGAAGAGGCGCTAGCCGCAGCGGCGGACGGTTTGGTTACGCTTAAAACCGAACATGGTTCCAAAGCACTGGCAGGGTTTGGCAGCGCCAAGTGCTCCAATGAAGAGGCATGGCTGTTCCAAAAACTGGTGCGCACCGGCTTTGGTAACAACAACGTCGACCACTGTACACGACTGTGCCATGCAAGCTCCGTGGCAGCGCTGATGGAGTGTTTAGGCTCTGGCGCAGTGACCGCCTCGTTTATGCAAGCGCTAGACGCGGGTGTGGTGATTCTCACTGGCTGCAATCCCGCCGTAAATCACCCCGTGGCCGCAACGTTTTTTAAGCAGGCTGCCAAGCGCGGCACTCAGATTATTATTATTGACCCCCGCGGTCAGGCGTTGGATGCCTACGCTACTTTGAGCGTAAGGTTTACACCGGGTGCCGATGTGGCGCTTTTTAACGCTATTCTCCAGGTAATTATCGCTGAGGGGCTATATGACGAGACGTACATCGCCGAGCATACCGAAGGCTTTGAAGCGCTGAAACAGAGCGTGGCAATGAGCACGCCGGAAGCGATGAGTGAGCTGTGCGGCGTTGCCCCGGAGGTGATACGCGATGTTGCCCGGCGTTATGCCAATGCCGACAAAGCGATGATTTTCTGGGGGATGGGTGTTTCGCAACATACCCACGGTACGGATAATGCCCGTTGCTTGATCTCCTTGGCTCTGGCATGCGGTCATACTGGTCGCCCCGGTACCGGGCTGCATCCGCTGCGCGGGCAAAATAATGTACAGGGCGCCTCTGACGCTGGGCTGATTCCCATGGTGCTGCCGGACTACCAGCCGGTAGGCGATGCCCAACTACGCTCCGCTTTTGAAGAGCTGTGGAACACGCCGTTGGATGCCGAGCCGGGTCTTACGGTGGTTGAGATAATGAATGCCATTCATGCAGGCCAGGTGCGGGGTATGTATATTCTGGGTGAAAACCCGGCGATGTCCGACCCTGACCTTCACCACGCCCGGGCGGCTCTAGGCAAGCTTGAGCATTTGGTCGTGCAGGATCTGTTCGTGACTGAAACCGCGCAGTTTGCCGATGTGATTCTGCCTGCTTCCGCGTGGCCGGAAAAAGAGGGCACAGTAACCAACACCAATCGTCAGGTTCAACTGGGGCGGGCGGCACTGCCACTTCCGGGCGAGGCCAAGCCTGACTGGTGGATTATTCAAGAGATCGCCAAGCGCTTCGGGTTGGCGTGGAATTATGTCCATCCTCGCGAAGTATTTAGCGAAATGCAGCAGGGCATGGCCTCGTTGAATCACATCAGTTGGGAGCGGCTGGCGCGGGAAGGCTCGGTTACCTACCCCTGCGCTGCCGATGACGTCCAGGGGCAGGATGTGGTGTTTAGTGATGCTTTCCCACGTGTAGGTGGCCGTGCCAAGTTTTCGCCCACCCGGCCGTTGCCGCCCGACGAACCGGTGGATGATGCCTATCCCACAGTGCTGACCACTGGGCGGCAGTTAGAGCATTGGCATACCGGATCAATGACACGGCGTAGTGGTGTATTAGATGCTCTGGAGCCTGATGCAGTTGCCAGCCTTTCCCCTGGCGAACTCAACCGCTTGGGCGTTGCGCCGGGAGGGCGGCTTACTATTACCACTCGGCGGGGCACCATTACCCTAGCTGCACGAGTCGACCCTAAAATTCCCGATGGTATGGTGTTTGTGCCGTTCGCTTATGCTGAGGCCGCGGCCAATCTGCTCACTAACCCGGCCCTCGACCCCTACGGCAAAATCCCTGAGTTTAAGTACGCGGCCTGTCGGCTGAGCCGAGGCGACACTTAACCCCTGCAAGAGGGCGCTTGGTTGCGGTATCATCGAAGGCATAAAGTAGATGGCAGCACATTACCGACCTGGGTAACGCATGAGCCATTGCAACGACAGTGATAGGAGTATCAAGCAGTTATGGCTCAGAAAGTCCTTATGCTGGATAACTACGACAGCTTCACGTTTAACATCGTGCAGTATCTTGGTGAGCTGGGCGCAGAGGTGATCACTCATCGTAATGATGAGATTACCATTGAGCAGATTGAAGCGCTGGCGCCAACGCACTTAGTGGTATCGCCGGGGCCTTGTACGCCCAACGAGGCGGGTATTTCCATGGCTGCCATCGAACACTTTGCTGGCAAGCTGCCTATTTTGGGCGTTTGCCTAGGGCATCAGGCGATTGGTCAGGTTTATGGCGGCAAAGTAGTGCGTGCCCCGCAAGTGATGCATGGCAAAACCTCTGCCGTGCTGCATGATAACCAAGGCGTGTTTGAAGGGCTGGATAACCCCGTTGAGGTGACTCGCTATCACTCGCTAGTGGTTGATAAAGAGTCGCTGCCCGATTGCTTGGAAATTACCGCCTGGACAGGCGACGATGACGTCACCCCCGGTTTAGTCATGGGACTTCGTCACCGGGAGTTGGATATCGAAGGGGTGCAGTTTCATCCCGAGTCGATTCTTACCCGTCAAGGCCATGAGTTACTGGCCAACTTTTTAAAACGCGGCTGATTGCCGGTTTCACACGCTTTAGGGGCTCCTCTGCTCATGCAAATGCGAGACGCGATTAATGCGGTGATGCGCCGCGAAGACCTCTCTTTTGATGCCATGCACGCCTTGATGCGCCAGATCATGACCGGCGATGCATCTGACGCGCAAATTGGCGGCCTGCTGGTAGGCCTAGCTATGAAAGGTGAAAGTGCCGTTGAGATCAGCGCCGCTGCGCAGGTAATGCGCGAACTGATGAAGCGCGTTGAATTGAAGGCCGAAAATATCGTCGATATTGTTGGTACTGGAGGCGACGGCGCGAATCTGTTTAACGTTTCCACCGCAGCCAGCTTTGTTGCTGCTGCCGCTGGCGCGCACGTGGCAAAGCACGGAAATCGCAGCGTGTCGTCTTCATCGGGTAGTGCTGATCTATTTGATGTGGCGGGTATCTACCTTGATCTTAAACCTGAGCAGGTCGCACGCTGTATCGAGCAGGTGGGGGTGGGCTTTATGTTCGCCCCGAATCATCACCCAGCGATGCGCTATGCCATTGGCCCGCGTCGTGAAATGGGTGTGCGCACGCTGTTTAATATTTTAGGTCCGTTAACCAATCCCGCTGGTGCTCCCAACCAAGTGCTGGGTGTTTACGCCGCAGAATTAGTGCCGCTAATGGCCGAAGTGCTCAAAACCCTGGGTAGCCGCCATGTCATGGTGGTGCACTCTGAAGATGGTCTGGATGAGATCTCCTTAGCAGGCCCCACTTTAGTGGCCGAGTTAAAAGAGGGTGTGATTACCCAATACACCATTACACCTGAGAAGTTAGGGATAGAGCGTCAGAGCCTGGCAACATTGAAGGCCAATAGTGCAGAAGACAGCCTGCGCTTGGTCAAGGCAGCACTTTCCGGTGAAGGCGCCGCTGCCGATATGGTCGCGCTTAATGCGGGGGCTGCGCTCTACTGTTCGGGCGTCGCGGATACCTTAAAAGAGGGTGTGATGGTGGCCCAGGATGCGCAAGCCTCCAAACTGCCGCTTGAGAAGCTCAAAGAGCTTTCGCACTTTACTAGCGTTTTTAAACAGTAAGAGACCAACATGACTCGACAGGCAACGCCGACTATTTTAACGCGCATTCTGGCTCGTAAAAACCAGGAAGTGGCAGAGCGCCGTCAGGCAGTTTCGGAAGCGGATCTACTTGCTTTAGGCGAAAAGCAGAGCGCACCGCGTGGCTTTATTGACGCCCTGAATGCGCGCATTGCGGCGGGTGATCCAGCGGTGATCGCCGAGGTCAAAAAAGCCTCGCCCTCAAAAGGTGTTATTCGCGAAGAGTTTCACCCCTCGGATATTGCTAAGAGCTATGCCCAGGGCGGCGCTGCCTGTCTTTCGGTACTTACCGATGCTGACTTTTTTCAAGGTCATGAAGACTATCTGATAGCTGCCCGTGACGTATGTTCGCTGCCAGTGATTCGCAAAGACTTTATCACCTACGGCTATCAGGTCTGTGAAGCAAGAGCGATAGGCGCTGACTGTATTCTGTTGATTGTTGCCGCCCTGGACGACGCCCAACTACGCGACCTAAATCAGCAGGCTATTCAGTTAGGCATGGATGTGTTGGTTGAAGTCCACGATGCCGACGAGCTAGCGCGAGCACTGGCATTGGATCTGAAACTGGTAGGCATTAATAACCGCAACCTGCATACCTTTGAAACCAGTCTTAATACGACGCTTGATCTACTGCCGCGCATTCCTGAAGGCGTCACGGTAATTACCGAGTCTGGCATTCATACCCGCGATGACGTTGCGCTAATGCGTGACCATAGTGTCAACGGCTTCCTCGTCGGTGAAGCCTTTATGCGTGAAAGTGACCCAGGCCAAGCGCTGAAGAAGCTGTTTTTCTAAGCGTCTCCGCTTGAATTTAAAGTCGCTGAGCATTGAATTTATGAGCGAAAGGTTTGACAGTAAAGCGACTTTTAGCTCCTGTGGAAATAACCGCTTATGTTCCAACGCCGCCTTGGGTTTGCGCTGGTTGTGCTTACGATGCTTGCGCTTATTCAAGGCGGGGTAGCTATATGGGCCATTGATGGTGCCCGACAAAAAGTCGAGCTAGGGCGGCTCTCCAGCGACCTACATGCTGGCTTTTTAGCCTTTTCAGATAGTAAAAATCGCCTTCGAACGTGGCTTGCCCAAGCCCAGAATGTCTCCCAACCTGATCTAGAGCAGCGTGATTTTTTACTGCAAGAAATGCAGTCCCATTTACAGCGACTACAAGTAAACAGTGATCGGTTGGCCGCGCAATCAACGCCTGAAAATGAACCATCTGGCAACCTTATAGCTGAGCGCCGGGCCGCATTAGCGATCTTTAATAAGCTTTTTCAGGCATTGGAAGCCGCCGTATTGGCAATGTCGATTTCACCTGACGCAGAGCAGTTCGATTTAATGGATGGCCAGCGTCTACAGGTGATATTGGCGGATGCTTTGGCACGCGAGCGAACGCTACTATCCAATCAGCGCAGCGATGCAGACCGTTCACTCCAGCAGCTTATTACCTTTGCTGTCTTAGCCAGTATCACGCTCACCCTCACCGTTGTGGGCATGTTCTGGTACTTTGCCCGTGCCTTACGGCGACCTATCCATGAGCTGGTGACGGGCGCTAAAGCTTTTCAGCTGGGTAACCTTCATCATCGTTTGGATGAAGGTATGCGTGACGAATTTGGCAGGGTGGCGGCACGTATGAACCTGATGGCAATTGAACTGCATCAACATCGCCAGACCGAACAGGATCGCCAACAACGTCTAGAGGACCTAGTAGAGGTACGCACCCGTGAGTTAGAGGATGCGTTGACTAGGCTTCGCCAGCTTGGGCAGCAACGCCAGCAACTGTTAGAAGATATCAGTCATGAGCTGCGCACGCCTACCACATCCATACGTGGAGAAGCCGAGATTACCTTGCGTGGCAGGCCACGCAGCGAGGAGGAGTATCGCCAGGCACTGCGCCGTATTGCGAGTGATGCAGCTCATCTTGCAGATGTCATTAGTGACCTGCTGACCATGGCACGTAGCAATATTGTTGAATGGCAGGTCCAGCGTCAGCCACTCGATCCTGTGGTGTGTCTGCAAGATGCTATTGGACAGGCATCGACCTTAGGGAGGCTGCGCAATATTAAGCTGCATACTGAAAACCTAGAAACGACCACCGTATTAGGCGATGCCCAGCGGCTACAACAGATATTTGGGATACTGTTGGATAACGCTGTTCAGTACTCTTATCCAGATGGCCCTGTTTATATTACCGCCAGTCAGGAAGAGAAGCAGGGTAAGCGCCTATGGGAGTTATGTGTTCGTGACCAGGGGATTGGTCTGCCAAACAGCGATGAGCAGCGTATTTTTGAGCGAGGTTATCGTAGTGCTAATGCACGTCATCATCGCCCTGATGGCCAAGGTGTAGGGCTTGCCATTGCTATGCTGCTAACACGCTTACACGGCGGGCAACTGCAAATTGAAGGAGCGGCAAAGGGCGGTTGTATCGCGCGACTACATTTACCTGTGCATGTCTCTTACGTGTTATCCGCTGAGTCAGGCTTATCATGATGTCATCTATAGGTTAGGTAAATATTGGCTATGCATATTGTATTGGTTGAAGACGATGCGCGAATTCGCGATTTTCTGTACCGGGGATTAACGGCCGAAGGGCATCGTGTAGACGCTTTTAGCGAAGGCCAAACGGCGCTGCTGCATATTATTCAGTGCGCTCGCGATATGGAAACGACGCGACCGGTTATCATTTTAGATCGCCTGCTACCTGATATAGGGGGCATTGAGGTATGCCGCAACTTGCGCACCGCTGGTATTACGTTTCCTGTGTTGATGTTAACTGCACTGGATAGTGTGGAAGATACAGTATCTGGGCTTGAAGCCGGCGCGGATGACTATCTAGCAAAACCGTTTGCGTTTGAAGAGTTGCTGGCAAGATTAGGTGCCTTGACACGCAGGCACGTGGGGCATGCTTGCTCGCCTGATAAATTGCTATGGGTGGGGGATCTCTGTTTGGATCGAGAGCAGTGTTGCGCCACAAGGGCTGGCCAGCGTATTGAGCTGACACCTAAGGAGCTGGCGATACTTGAGCTGTTAATGTCGTCACCAGGCAAGCTGTTTAGCCGGGAACGTATTCTTTCAAGCGTATGGGGAGCCTCTGAAGACCCGCTGACTAATATCGTCAATGTCTATATTCGCCGACTGCGCAGCAAGCTGGACATTAGCCCGTCAAAGGACTCTTTGATTACCACCCAGCGCGGTTTTGGCTACCGCATCAATCATCCCCATTAATTAATAACGCAGGTCTGTTCACCTAATCCTGAATCCGTGAGACCGGCCCCCGGAAGCACTTCTAACCCACTGACCTGCATGGCAATATAGCCATTATCGCCATTCACCCAGACAGTGCCAT
>NZ_JBNNIW010000048.1:0-22685 GCF_050269715.1 Halomonas sp. NPDC076908
GAAGCGGCTGTTGGTGCTTGATGGATTGGTTAGGTTCTTGAAATCATAGCACTTTCAGCCGCTTTCTTTTATACCCTGTGAGAAATCCGGGCTAGACAAAACCCAGAACCAGATTGGCCAGTTGGCTGTGTCGCTGTCGATGGCTTTTAATGAGCAGCACAAGTTAGGGGTGGATCTTAATGGGGAGCAAGGGGGAGATTTTTTCAATGTGCGATCTCCCCAGGCTTACAGCTATAGCCGTAACAGTGAAGATGATCTGCTAACGTCGATAGAGTTTGACCCAGCGACGGTTGATAAGCTGCGGGCCACAGACTATACCGTTTCGTTTGATGCGAACCTTAATCCTGTTGTGACACGAAATGATAACGGGCAAGTACTTAACAGTACGGATCCTGATGATGCTAACTACGTCGATGTTAGTGATTGGGATGAAAATTTAGGATCAGGTGAAATTACTTTCGGTGGTGTCACACTTTCTTTTAACAGTGGAGTTACTGTTGGGGAAGGTGATCGTTTTGAAATTCAGCCAGTACGCCGTGCGGGCGCAGGCATGGAAACTAATGTTTCTGATTTAGATAAAATCGCCGCGGCTAGCTTTGCTGATATTGAAGGTGACTTAAGCATCGGTCAGGTAAGTATTGCAGCAGGCGCTTTTGATACAGAAGATGAATATGCATTTGATGTCGCTGCAGATGGTAGTGTAAGTAATATTCAGCCAGCGATGGCTGCAATGACTGTTAACGGTGAAGCCTTTGATCCTGCCGATGCCACTTCTCAGTTAACTGTAGGAGATCGTATTCAGATTGGTGGCATTTCCTTTACCCTCAATGAACTTCCTGGGGTAAATGGAGCTACTCTTTCTATTAGCCAGAGTGATGCCAGCGCCGGTGATAATCGCAACGCTCTGGCAATGCAAAACCTGCAAGCCCAATCGATTGTCGGCGGTAGCGCTTCAGTAAGTGGTGCCTACGCATCAATGGTCAGCGATGTTGGTAATCGCACTAATATCACAGAAGTTAATTTAGATGCTCGCCAAGGCCTGACTGATCAATTACGCGCAGTGCAGCAATCCGAATCAGGGGTGAATTTAGATGAAGAAGCGGCTAATTTGATTCGTTATCAACAGTATTATCAGGCTAATGCGCGTGTTATTGACACCGCAGGAGCGCTGATGGATACCATCTTGAACCTGCGCGGTTAATTCGGGAGTTTAAGTTATGCGTATTAGTACCGTGACCATGTTCGAGCAAAGCACTGCCTCAATGAACCGCCAGCAGAGTGATCTGATGAAGGTTAGCCAGCAAATTGCCAGTGGAAGACGCGTGGTTAATCCTTCCGATGATCCTCAAGCAGCTTCACGAGCAGTGGGTGTTGATCAGTCACTGGCGATTAACGAGCAGTATACAGATGCCCGTACCTCAGCACGTAACTCACTCTCTCAAACAGAGAGCATTATCAATAGCGTTAGCGATGCCATCACTAGTGCTAAAACATTACTGATTCAGGCTTCAAGCGATACGCTGAGCGATGTTGATCGTGAGTCCATCGCTAGTGAGCTAAAAGGCGTTTATGAAACGTTGTTAGGCCAGGCTAATGCTACCGATGGTAATGGTCGTTACCTATTTGCTGGCTATAAAGATAATGCCCCGCCTTTCGTAAAAGATGCTGATGGCAACGTGCAGTATCAGGGCGATAGTAATGCTCGAGAACAACGAGTTGACGCTTCGCGGTTAATGCCAGTCGCTGAGAATGGCGCGTCTATTTTCAAGAGTGTGCCTAGTGGAGCAGGCTACGTAGCGGAGTCAGTGAAGACGGATGGTAGCGGAGAGCGTTTGATTGGAGAGAACGCTAGAAATGATGGCAGTGTCACCTTTGCCGGCCCACAAATAACGAACGTCAATGCTGAAGGATACGGTGATAGCTATCGCATTATATTCTCTGAAAATCCAGACACTGACTCTGAAAGTGATTTTATCTACCAAGTGCAGCGCTTCGAAGATGGTGGCTGGCTTGAAGATGTAACCGGTGAATATACGGGTGATGGGCAGCAACTGTCATTCGGTGGAGTAACTATTACGTTACAAGGCGAGCCCGCGGTCGATGATCAGATTCTAGTCGCTCAATCAGGTAGCGCTCAGCGTGAGCCGGATCTGTTTAGAGCTATGGAAGCAGCGATAAGAGTGCTTGAATCACCAGCGGATGATCCTGCCAAAAAAGCGGAGCTGCGCAATACCTTGAATACCTCTATGCGCGACTTGGATAATGCGTTTGATAACGCATTAACGGTACGTGCTTCAGCTGGCGCGCGTTTAAATGTGCCCCAGCTCCTGAGCGGCAACGCTATTTAAAGCGCATGGGAGTGCGTGGTTCGCTCAGCTTGGCAATGCAGGGCGATATCGGTTTATGGGGGCTGGTGTTCTGCCATTCGTCAACGGCGCACTCGGTTGAACCCCCCGTGCGCGATGCGATACGCACGCTGGTGCAAATGGCGACGCAGCGCATGCTACTGTTGCGAGCACGCCAAGAAGCACGCTATTTGCAGCGCGTGCAGGATAGCCTAGTGCTACGCGCTCGTAGCGAGCCTCAAAGCCCACAGCAATTATTATATGAGCAGGCGTCGATCTGGATGAAGCTGTTTCGGGCCCATGGCGTGGTGCTCTGGGTGAATGGTGGCTGTTATCAAGCGGGGGTTACGCCGACCCCGGAAGTCCTAAGTCAGTTTGTTTTACGGTTAGAAAGATCCCATGAGCATAGCGGCCCCTGGTGTACCCGCGAACTTGCTAAAGAGACGTTAACGGCTTCATTAGCCATGCCAGATCAGTGCGGTGCTATAGCGGTACCGCTGCCAATGAACTCAACCCAGCGCGCCTGGTTGATTTTTTTTCGTCCCGAGCAGGTAGAAACGCTGTATTGGGCGATGCAACCTACCGCCAGCCCTCACCCTGCATCGATAGTAGCCCCATCAGTCGCTTGGTATGAAGAGGTGGTGGGTAAGAGTGAAGCGTGGCAGCGGGTAGAGCGATTAGCAGCAGTAGACTTAGGCGAAGACCTAACGCTGGCTATTGCGGCCTACGAAATTCGGTCACTCAATATGCATTTGGAGTGTGAGCGCCAAGCGCTTGCTGAGGCCAATCAGCGTTTAGAGCGGTTGGCGCATTTCGATCCATTGACCAAGGTGTGGAACCGTTACCGTATTGAAGAGGCCATTAATGCTGAGCTGGTGGCTGCCAACCGTTATGCAGCCACTTTTTCGCTGCTGCTATTTGATGTAGATAACTTCAAGCAGATCAACGATACCTACGGCCACAGCGTAGGCGATGATGTATTAGTGGCGTTGGCGCGTTTGGTAGAAAGTTCGCTACGTGGCTGCGACCACCTAGGCCGTTGGGGAGGTGAAGAGTTTATTGTGCTTGCCACACACTCAGATGTAGAGGCTGCGGTGGGTTTAGCTGAACGGCTGCGCACGCTCGTGGCTGAACTGCGCATTGAAGGGCTGAAACAAACCGTGACGGTAAGTATCGGAGTCGCCGTTTGGCAGGCAGGTGACAGCTGTAAAACGTTAATCTCGCGGGCAGATGACGCCATGTATCGAGCTAAGCATGGCGGACGCAACCGCGTTGAAATGGCCCTTGAGCCCGTACCCCCGGTTTATTGAGCTACCTTTTTAGTGATCGTACTTGTTAGTTAACCGTCGCCTCAGCGTCTTCACACTGGGTTAGCATCCGAGTAATGGCTGCGTCGGCACCTTGCAGGCTAAAGGTCATATACCACGGCTCACGCTCCTCTTGGTCAAAGCCAAGAAACAGTTGCTCGCCTTGGCGCATATCCGCCATTAGCGTTTGCATGTCGCTGAGATAAAAATGGGCATAAAAACCGTCATCACCCCGCTCAGTGATAAATTCCGCCATAGTATTTATCACCGGCTGCTCATCAATGCGTAGTCGGGCAGGCACTAAGTTCACCGCACGACTTTCACCCTGCTGCTGTTCAAGCGTGACGCGCATCTCCAGCCACGGTAAATCGCATACGCCCTGTGAAGTATTGAGGCTCAGTGTGGCGTCTGAGTAACTGTGGGTCTCCACCGCACGGTAATGCCGTTCACCACCCAGGGTAAGCGTCAGCGATTGCCAATGATCGTGGCTATCGACACCATCGGTATTAAACGTAGCGGCGCTCGCCACGGACGCAGCGACTATCGAAGCAGCGGTCATCGCTGTAACGATTAACGCGCGCATACCCAGCGGATGAATAGCGAACATGAACTGAGCCATCTAACCAAAACCCCTAGGCTATTAACTAAAACCTCAGTTTATAGGGTGTTGAAGATTGGCAAAAGAGTAACGCGCTGATTTTTCTATATATGGTAGAAAATTCTCAAAAAAGTGCCTCATATAGTGGGAAGTCAAGTCTATACTTCACTCCGATGCCACGTATAATCGTCCTCATTTGAGCGCTATATTCACCCCGTTGTGAAGGAGTTTTGCGATATGAGCACCGCTGCTAAGGCTATGAAGACCTCTAACGATGTCCCGATGCAGGCGCCCTCGCGGGAGATCTGGGACGCAAAATACCGTCTCAAGGATCGCCATAGCCAACCTGTTGACCAAGACATCGGTGCGACGTTTGAACGGGTGGCGCGTGCTCTTGCAGCGGTGGAAGGTGATAACGCCAAAGAGTGGTTGCCAAAGTTTCGTTGGGCGCTGGAAAACGGCGCTATTCCTGCGGGCCGAATTCTTTCTAATGCGGGCGCTGAGGCCTATAAACCAGCGGTGAGTCTGATTAACTGCACCGTTTCACGGACCATTCGCGACTCCATGCGCGATATTCTCGACTCCGTGGTGGATGCGGGTATGACGCTGAAGTCCGGCGCGGGGATTGGCTACGACTTCTCGACGCTGCGCCACAAAGGTGCCTTCGTATTTGGCGCTGGCGCGGGCACCAATGGCCCGCTGGCGTTTATGGATATCTACGACAAGATGTGTTTCACCGTAGCCTCTGCCGGTGGCCGCCGTGGTGCCCAGATGGGCACCTTTGATGTGGGCCACCCGGATGTGCGTGAGTTTATTCAGGCCAAGCGTGAAGCGGGCCGCCTGCGCCAGTTTAATCTTAGCTTGCTGATCACCGACGAATTCATGGAAGCGGTTAAAAATAATACCGACTGGCCGCTGGCATTTCCGCTTCACCCCGGTGAAAAAGACGATGTTAAACCGGAAGATCTCCTCTACCGTGACTGGCCAGTGGTCGAAGAGGGTTATACGGTGGATGCCGAAGGCCGCGTTGCCTGCCGCATTGTAGAAGTGATTAAGGCGCGGGAATTGTGGGACACCATCATGTCCTCCACCTACGACTACGCCGAGCCTGGCTTCATCCTGATCGACCAGGTTAATCGTATGAACAATAACTGGTTCTGCGAAGATATCCGTGCGACTAACCCCTGTGGAGAGCAGCCGTTGCCGCCAGAGGGCGCCTGTTTGCTAGGCTCCGTTAACCTGACCAAATTTGTGATCGACCCTTTTGGGGCCGAGCCACGGTTTGATTGGGAGCGCTATCGTAAAGTGGTCGCCATCTTCACCCGCATGCTCGACAATGTGGTGGAAATTGCCGGTCTGCCACTGCCCCAGCAGCAGCGTGAAATCGAAGCTAAACGGCGTCACGGCATGGGATTTTTAGGCTTAGGGTCAACGCTTACCATGCTCAAAATTTCTTACGGCTCTAAGCAGTCGTTAGTATTCACCGATGAGGTGAGTCGCCATCTGGCAATTGAGGGATGGAAGCAGGCGCTAGAGCTATCATTAGAGAAAGGCATGGCACCAGTGCTTGAGCAGGAGCACACCATTACGCCTAAGATGCTGCGCGAGCGCCCGCAGCTGGCTAAAGATGGCTACGAAGTAGGCGATAAAGTGCCAGGGCGCATTTTGCACGCCCGCTACAGCCAGTACATGGCCCAGGTAGCTGAGCTTGAACCGGAGCTTGTTGCACAGTTGGCCGAACACGGCGCACGCTTTACTCACCACAGCTCAATCGCGCCCACCGGCACGATCAGCCTGTCGATGGGTAACAACGCCTCTAATGGTATTGAACCCTCCTTCTCGCACCGCTACTTCCGCAATATTATCCAGTCGGGTAAGAAAACCAAAGAGCAGGTTGAGGTTGTCTCGTTTGAGCTGGCTGCCTACCGCCACTTTATCGCCGCCGACGCGGTGGATAGCGACCTGCCTGACTACTTCGTCACCGCTGACGCTATCTCACCTGAGCAGCACGTTGCCGTTCAAGCTGCCGCTCAGCACTGGGTGGATTCGGCGATTTCGAAAACGGTCAACGTGCCTACCGAATTCCCCTTTGAGCAGTTTCAAGACCTCTACTTGCAAGCCTACGAAAGCCGCTTAAAAGGCTGTACTACCTTCCGTTTTAACCCCGAAGCATTCCAGGGCGTGTTGGTGCGCGAGGATGATCTTAAAAACACCACCTACGTATTCGAGCTGGAAAACGGTGAAACCCTTGAGTTAACTGGTGATGAGACGGTGATTTACGACGGCGAAGAGCATAATGCTGCGAATCTATTCGATGGTTTAAAAGAAGGCACCTACGGCAAATGGTGATGCCGCGCTAAGCGCCATTTATTAACTCACGCACACCTTTGCTAAACGGAGAACCCCTATGGCTGTTGAAATTACCTCCAAAATTGTCGGTTATCGCATCAAACAGCAGGAGCAGGCCGCGCCTGTCCCAGAGCTACAGGATGAAAACCCTCTAACGGTGCGAATTCCATCTCGTCCGGAAGGCACCTTGGAAGCCGTGTCTGAAAAGATTTCTTATGTTGGTGCGGAAGGGCGCAAGAAAGTCTATCTACTGGTGTCATTTATGCCGGTGGAAGGCGTTATTGGCGGCAGGCGCGTGGTGATTGAGCGCCCGGTAGAGTTCTTTTTCCCATCGGGGCAGCTCTCCAGTGAACACCAGTGGATCACCGCGACCATGCGCAGCCTCTCGCTGGCGGCGCGTGGTGGTTACGTTACCCAGGCAGTCGCGGACCTGCGTAAAGTGGCCTGGGATAAGGGGTTGGTGCGCTGCGGCATGAATCGCTGGAATAAGCCGATGTTCCACGATTCGGAAGTGGCGGCGATTGCCTGGTCGATTCAGCAAATTCTCTATCGCCGTGGCTTTTTGGATCGGGATGGCAACCAAGTGCCTGTGGAACAGTTAGTCGAGCGCTATGCACACCGCATGACCCATGGTCATGCCTGGCAGCCGGATGAAGAACTAGCCGATGCTCAACCTGAAATGAGTTCGGTCGAGCCTATTGGCGGTGGGGAGCAGGCAGCGTCAAAAAAGGCTGAAGCCAACGGCCCTGCAACCGTAGGTAACTGCCCAGAGTGCCGCGGTGAGTTAATCATGATGGATGGTTGCCCCACCTGCTATGCAGGCTGTGGCTGGTCCAAGTGCGGTTGATCCAGGTGCGGTTTATCTAGTTCGAATGATTAGAGGAAGGATACCGCGTGCTTAATAGCACGCGGTTTTTTATCCAGCATCATCTAACTTATGTCTAGTCACCTAGCAGGGGGCGGACGTTATCGGTGAGATAACAATCATCAAATTCACCTTCGGCGCATAGGGCCGCCAGGTCAGGAATCGTCAGATGGTGGCGGTCACGAAAGACTAAACCATCCTCACTCAGCGCGGTAAAGGTGCGACTAACGTGGACTGGGCTAAGGCCAAGTACATCGGCCAACTGCTCTTGTGAGAGCGGCAGGCGGAATTGATTGGTAATATCTGGATTGGTTTGACGCAGCCTTAAATACATCTCATAGAGGAAATGGGCCATTTTCTTACGGGCGCTGCGTCTAGCTAATGTTACCAGCCGCTCGGTCATTAGCGCCTGCTGACGACTACCAATAGCAAACATCACTGATGTAAGTGGCAGTGATTGACGGAATATTTCCAGCATGCGCTTATGCGGAAAATGGCAAATCACGCCGTCATCAATCATGCGCACATTCTCAAGGCGCTCGGAGAAAGCAAACTCGCGTAGCCCAATAATATCGCCAGGCAAAAACACTTCAAGTATTTGCCGATCACCGTTCTCTAAGTGACGGTAAGAGTAGGCCCAGCCGCTTTTCAGCGTGCAGAATTCATTGGCCGGGTCACCCATTTCCCATAGGATCTTGCCAGATTTTATATGGGTTGGGCTCTCTTCAAGTGAAAGGAGTAATTCTTTCTCCTCTTCAGTCAACGAGCAGTAGAGACTGAAATGCTTAATAATACAGCTGTTTTCTTCGCTCATGACCTGCTCCTCCAGCAGAGGCTTGCATATTACTGCCAATTATTATCTGCTCGCTACTATAAACAATATGGTCGTGTCTTGCGTTGCCAAATGCGCTAAACCGCGAGCATTTTTAGGCTGGGGGAGCACGCGGCCCCCCTAAAGAACCAAAGAGTTATCACTTCGTTGCGCGATTTCCCCGCGCCAGCAGTGGCGCTAAGAAATGCCCTGTATGTGAGACCTTCTGTTTGGCAATTTGCTCAGGTGTACCCTCTGCAATAATCTGCCCGCCGCCGGAGCCACCTTCAGGGCCAAGGTCGATAATCCAGTCGGCGGTTTTGATCACATCTAGGTTATGCTCAATTACCACGATAGTGTTGCCGTGGTCCCGTAGGCGGTGGAGTACCGTCAGCAGCTGGCGGATATCCTCAAAGTGCAGGCCGGTGGTCGGTTCATCAAGAATATATAGCGTTTTACCGGTATCGCGTTTGGCCAATTCGCGGGCAAGTTTAACCCGCTGCGCTTCACCGCCCGAAAGGGTGGTAGCGCTTTGTCCCAGGCGAATGTAGGAAAGCCCCACATCGAGTAGGGTTTGCAAACGTCGGGCAATAGCTGGCACCGGGCTGAAGAATGCCAGTGCATCTTCCACTGTCATGGCCAGCACTTCGTGAATAGTTTTGCCCTTGTAATGAATATCCAGGGTTTCACGGTTATAGCGTTTGCCCTTGCACACATCGCAAGGTACGTAGATATCGGGTAGGAAGTGCATCTCTACCTTGATCATGCCCTCGCCCTGGCATGCTTCGCAGCGCCCACCTTTGACGTTAAAGCTGAAACGCCCAGGTTTATAGCCTCGCGAACGCGCCTCTTGAGTACCCGCAAACAGCTCACGAATGGGAGTGAAGATGCCGGTATACGTCGCCGGGTTGGAGCGCGGTGTGCGGCCAATCGGGCTCTGATCGATATCGATCACTTTATCAAGCTGATCGAGCCCTTCGATCTTCTCATAGGGCGCGGCGGTTAGCGTGGTGGCGCGGTTTAGCTCACGGGCTGCTATTGGCATCAAGGTGCCATTAATGAGCGTCGATTTGCCAGAACCGGATACCCCGGTGATAGCAGTAAACAGCCCCAATGGCAGGGTAAGCGTCACGTCTTGTAGGTTGTTGCCGGTGGCACCGCGTAACACCAACTGCCTTTCAGGGTTGCCAGGAATGCGATAGGGCGGCACCGCAATTTCCCGCGTGCCAGAAAGGTACTGGCCGGTCAGCGAATTAGGATTGTCCATGACATCTTGAGGCGTGCCCTGGGCGACAATTTCGCCGCCATGAACACCTGCCCCCGGGCCGATATCCAGCACGTGATCAGCGGCACGAATGGCGTCTTCATCGTGCTCAACAACAATCACCGTATTGCCTAAGTCGCGCAGTCGTTCAAGGGTTTTTAGCAGTCGGTCGTTGTCGCGCTGGTGTAAGCCAATAGAGGGTTCATCGAGAATATACATTACCCCGACCAGGCCAGCGCCAATCTGGCTCGCCAAGCGAATACGCTGGGCCTCACCACCAGACAGCGTATCGGCACTACGTTCCAGGTTGAGATAATCGAGCCCCACATTGACCAGAAACTCCAGCCGGGCGTGAATTTCGTGAACAATTTTATCGGCAATCTCGCCTTTGCGACCCGGCAGCGTCAGGTCGGCAAAGTAGCGCCACGCTTCGCCAATCGGGAAACGTACAATCTCGGCGATATTGTGATCATCGACGTAGACATGTCGTGACTCTTTGCGCAGCCGCGAACCGCTACACGTCGCGCAGGGTTGCACTGCAATGTATTTCGACAGGTCATCACGCACCATGTTCGATTCGGTTTCCCGATAGCGGCGCTGCATATTGGGCAGTACGCCCTCGAAGGCATGCTCGCGAGTCACTTTGCGGCCGCGATCCCCCACGTAAACAAATGGAATTTTCTCGTTTCCGCTGCCATTCAAGATGACTTCGCGTTCGTGGCGGGCAAGTTCATGCCAGGGAGTTTCCAACTCAAAGCGGTAGTGCTGAGCCAGCGCCTGAAGCTGGGTAAAATAGTAGATATTGCGCCGATCCCAGCCTTTGATCACTCCTTCGGCAAGGGAAAGTTCCGGGTGGCTGATCAGCTTGTCGGGGTCAAAGTACTGCTGCACACCCAGCCCGTCACAGGTGGGGCAGGCGCCCGCCGGGTTGTTAAACGAGAACATGCGCGGTTCAAGTTCAGCCAGTGAGTAGCCGCACACCGGGCAGGCAAAACGTGACGAGAAGGCGATATCGTCACGCTCGCCGTCCATAAAGTGAATCATGGCGGTGCCGTCGGCGAGGTTCAGCGCCGTTTCAAACGATTCCGCTAAGCGCTGGGCAAGGTCGTCACGCACTTTAAAGCGATCAACCACCACGCTGATATCGTGCTTTTTGCGCTTATCAAGCGGGGCAACGTCGTCTAGCTCCAGCACCTGGCCGTCGATCAGGGCGCGCACAAACCCTTGAGCGCGTAGCTCGGCTAATAGCTGCAGGTGTTCACCTTTGCGGCCTTTGACCACTGGCGCCAGCAACATCAGCTTGGTGCCCTCGGCGAGGTTCATCACCTGATCGACCATTTGCGAGATCGTCTGCGCCTCTAGGTCTTCGCCATGTTCAGGGCAGCGGGGAGTGCCCGCGCGGGCAAACAGCAGGCGCAGGTAGTCGTAAATTTCGGTGATGGTGCCCACGGTCGAACGCGGGTTGTGGGAGGTGGACTTCTGCTCAATAGAGATCGCAGGCGAAAGCCCTTCAATGTGATCCACATCGGGCTTTTCCATCATCGACAGGAACTGGCGCGCGTAGGTGGAGAGTGACTCTACATAGCGGCGCTGCCCCTCGGCATACAAGGTATCAAACGCCAACGATGATTTTCCCGAGCCGGATAGCCCGGTAATCACAATTAGTTTGTTACGGGGCAGCTCCACATCGATCTGCTTGAGGTTGTGGGTGCGGGCACCCCTGACCAGAATGCTGTCCATCAACACCTCGAATCGCGCGGCAAAAGCGTGATTATACGTTTGCTAGCCCCCTCCCGGCAAAACAGCTTTGATAACATGCGGCAACCTGCGGCGTTTCCAGCGACAGTCCAAACCGCTAGAATGAAGGATTGGCTCAAACTGTGGCGCTTATGCATCCCCTGTTGATCCTCTACACACTGGCTTTTCACCATCTACTTATCCACCATACAAAAGGGCATTATGCGCAAGGTTTCCGCACTATTGCTGGCCTCTGAACGTCGTGCGATCAGCGGCTTGGCTGGGCTTTATGCATCGCGCATGCTGGGCCTCTTCATGGTGCTGCCAGTATTAGCGCTGTATGCCGATACGCTTGAGGGATCAACCCCCCTGCTGGTGGGGCTGGCGCTGGGTATTTATGGTTTAACCCAGGCGACGCTGCAAATTCCGTTCGGCTTGCTCTCTGACCGCATTGGCCGTAAGCGAGTCATTGCCGTAGGACTCGTGATTTTTGCGTTGGGCAGTATGGTGGCGGCGCTTTCCGATAGCATGGTGGGGGTGATCGTGGGGCGTGCGCTGCAAGGCTGTGGCGCTGTGGCAGCCGCCATTATGGCGCTGCTGGCTGATCAAACTCGAGAGGAAGTGCGCACCGCCGCCATGGCGACGATTGGCCTGTCGATCGGCGTATCATTTGCAATTGCCATGGTACTAGGGCCTTGGTTGGCCGCCTGGGCAGGATTGGCGGCCATTTTTTGGTTCACCGCGCTACTCTCCTTAATTGGTCTACTGGTGTTATGGCGCTGGGTACCAGCAGCGCCGCGGCGGCGCCGTCATCGCGATGTGGGGATGGATCGGCAACAGTTTAAAAGTGTGATTACCCGCCCCGATTTATGGCGTTTGGATGTGTCGATTTTTGCCCTGCACTTGGTACTCATGGCAATTTTCGTAGCCGTTCCCTTTCGCCTATTGGATGCCGGTGTGGCGATTGAGTATCACGGGCTGGCTTATCTTGGCATTATGGCACTCTCGTTTGTTGCTATGGTGCCGCTGATCATCGTGGGGGAGAAAAAGCAGCGCATGCGCTTGATGTGCCTGCTGGCGATCAGCGCTATTGTCGTCAGTCTGGCGGGACTGGGCTTGTTCCTTTCCGCTGGGTATTGGCTCTTTGTATGGCTATTTGTGTTCTTCACCGGCTTTAACTTGCTGGAAGCCACGCTACCTTCCATGCTCAGTAAGCTGGCGCCTGCAGGGGCTAAAGGTACCGCTATGGGCGTGTACTCCACCAGCCAGTTTTTAGGTGCCTTTTTGGGCGGCACGCTAGGCGGGCTGCTGGCCCATTACGGCGGACTGAATGCGGTGTTTATTGGTTGTGCTGGGTTAGCATTATGCTGGTGGGTGGCGATGTGGTGGATGCCTGCGCCACCGCACCTCTCCAGTGAAGTAGTGGCACTGCATGAAAACCATGTAGACGCCTTGGATTTGCTGATGGAACATTTGGCCGATGTGGTCGGCGTTGAAGATGTGATGGTGGTGCCAGAAGAGCGATTAGTCTATTTGAAAGTGAATCGTCAACAGCTTGATCAGGCGGCGTTGACGAGGCTAATAGCACCTCCAAAATCTTAACTGAGACGGATATTGGCTCAGTCGGATATTAACGCAGTGAGATATTAACTCTGCCGGGCCGAAGAGTGGCTTCGGTTGGCAACTAACTCTATGTGACAGCTATTAAAGGAGCGTCTTATGGCTCGCGGTATTAACAAGGTCATTTTGATTGGTAACCTCGGGCAGGATCCTGAGGTGCGTTTTACGCCTAGCGGCGCGGCAGTGGCAAATCTAAATTTAGCTACTACCGATACCTGGATGGATCGTCAAAGCGGCCAGCGCCAGGAGCGCACCGAGTGGCACCGAGTGGTGATGTTCAATAAAACCGCTGAAATTGCCCAGCAGTACCTGAAAAAAGGCTCTAAGGTCTACATTGAAGGCCGTCTGCAAACCCGTAAGTGGCAGGACCAAAATGGTCAGGATCGTTACTCAACGGAAATCGTCGCCAACGATATGCAAATGCTGGATGGTCGTAGCGGTGACTTCCAAGGCGGCGGAGCCACGCAACATTATGACCAGAACAGTTCTCCCCAGAACAATACTGCTCAACAACAACCCGGTCAGAACACTCCTTCAAATAATAACTACGGCGGTGGTTATCCACAGCAGGGTGCTCAGCAGGCCCATCGTGCGCCACAGCCAGCGCCACAACAGCCTTCGCGTCAAGGCAATCAAGCACCCCCGCCAAACCAGCAGAACAACAGCTATGGTGCGCCGGATCCGGGTAACTTCGACGATTTCGACGATGAGATTCCGTTCTGAGGACGCTGCTTGCGGCGTACTTTAGGGCTATGCGTGACGAGGAGAGGCTGTCTTGAAGCTGCTGATACTGGATGCCGGGCACTGTTTAAGCCTGGCATTGGCTCGGGAGGCGAGCCGCCGTACGGATACCGAGTTAGTCATTGAGCAGGGCACGGCGATTACGTCGGCAATGCTTCAAACGATAGCCCCGGATGCCGTGATTATCCCGCCACTGGCTCAACCATTGAGTATGGCACCAGCAGATGTGACAGCGCACGCCGATGCGGTGGATGCGTGCTTGGACGCGTGCTCTGCCCAACAGGTGGCGTTGGTATGGTGCGTCTCAGATCAGCTCTACGAAGATGGTTTGGAAGTGCCCATTGATGAGCATGTGGTGCCCGCACCACGGGATGAGAGCTTGCGTCGCTTAGTGCAGACCGGTGACCGTATCCGGGCGCAATATCAGCGCCATTTGATTGTCCGCTTAGGCCCGCTGTTTGCTTTAGAAGGCAGCCATGCTTGGCTGAATGAGATTATCAATAGCCTGGTAGCCGGTGAGGCCGTGCGCGCCGCAGAAGACGTGATTTTTTGTCCTACCTCAGTAGATGCCGTGGCAATGGCGCTGATCGGCATGCTGCAGCAGCAGGCGTGTGGAGCAAATACTTGGGGGGCGTACCACCTTGCTGGTACCGAACCGGTGAGCGCTTTCACGTTTACTTCCATGGTGCGCACCCAGCTGTTAACGCACCTGGAGGGGCGTGGTGAAGAGGTTGCCCTGGGCGAGGTACAGTCGCTCAAGCACCACCATGATGCTAAACTGCGGCGTGTTTTAAATTGCCGGCGCGTGTTAGATGTCTTTGGTGTTCATCAAAAGCCGTGGCGCTTAGAGGCAGGGCGTATGCTTGATGCCTGGTGTTCGACCCGTGAGTCCAGTCGTGGCAGTGATAAACGTGTCAGTGACACAGGAGCATCGGTTTGATAAATGTGGTTCGCAGCCTGATATTTTATGCAGGCTACTTTTTTGCCATGCTGATGATCGGCATCCTATTTCTGCCTATCGCTCCGTTTCTCCCACTGGCTGGCCGCTATCGTTTACTCAACTTGTATAACTATTTTTTGATGGTCTGGTTTCGTATTGCCTGCGGCGTACGCTATGACATCCAAGGGCGAGAAAACCTGCCTAGCGGACCCTGTGTGATTCAGGCCAACCATCAGTGTGAGTGGGAAACAGTGTTTCTGCAGGTAATGAAGCCGCCGGTATGTACCGTACTTAAGCGGGAATTACTGCGCCTACCGATCTTTGGTTGGGGCCTGCGGTTACTGCGGCCGATCAGTTTAGACCGTTCTAAACCGGCGCGAGCAATGAAACAAGTGCTTACCCAGGGCGTGGAGCGACTCGGTACGGGGTTGTCGGTACTGATTTTTCCTGAAGGCACGCGGGTTGATCCTGGACAGCGTAAACGCTACAACAAAAGCGGTAGCGTAGTTGCTTGTCGTGCTGGGGTGCCGGTCTTACCGGTTGCTCATAATGCAGGTGAACGCTGGCCAGGGCGCCATTGGGTTAAGCGGCCCGGTGTGCTACGTGTGCGCATTGGTAAGCCGATTGAAACGGCAGGGCGTATGCCCGATGAGGTGCTAGCGGAAGTAGAGGTGTGGATTGAGGCACAGTTGCAGGAGATATCTGAGGTGCCGCGGCCTACAACCCGTTAAAATCACAGCCTTTCTTAAGCTCTTTACCTTCCCCCATGTTAGTCAAAAACGGCGCCCATCGGGCGCCGTTTTTGCGTATCAGCAATGCGGTTAGACTTAGCGTATTAGTCGTTAAAACGCTGAAAGACTAAGCATGCATTGGTGCCGCCAAAGCCAAAGCTATTGGACAGCGCTCGCTCTATCGCTACGTCATCTCGGCGTTCAGTCACAATATCAAAGCCATCTGCCTGCTCATCAAGATGCTCAATGTTGGCGGAAGCCGCTACAAAATTATGCTGCATCATCAATAGCGAGTAGATCGCTTCCTGGACTCCGGTGGCGCCAAGCGAGTGGCCAGTTAGCGATTTGGTTGAACTCATCGCTGGTGTTGTATTGCCGAACACGGCGCGAATCGCTTTTAGCTCGGCTACATCACCGACAGGCGTGGAGGTGCCGTGAGTATTAATGTAGTCAATCTTACCCTCGACCGTAGCCATTGCCTGATGCATGCAGCGCATCGCGCCTTCACCTGAGGGTGCCACCATGTCGTGACCATCCGAAGTAGCACCGTAGCCGACTAACTCACCATAGATCTTGGCACCGCGCGCTTTGGCATGCTCAAGCTCTTCTAGTACCAGCATGCCGCCGCCGCCTGCAATGACAAAACCGTCGCGCGCTTTGTCGTAAGGACGCGACGCATTTTCAGGTGTGTCATTGTAGTGAGTCGAGAGGGCGCCCATGGCATCAAACAGGCAAGAGAGTGTCCAGTGCTCTTCTTCACCGCCACCGGCAAACACGATATCCTGCTTATTAAGCTGAATTTGCTCCATTGCGCTGCCAATACAGTGTGCAGAGGTTGCACAGGCAGACGAGATAGAGAAATTCACGCCTTTAATTTTGAATGGCGTTGCCAAACACGCGGAAACAGTACTGCCCATCGTGCGAGTGACCCGGTAGGGACCAACGCGACGTAAGCCTTTTTCACGCAGTACATCGGCTGCTTCAACTTGGTTAGCGCTTGAAGCACCTCCCGAGCCTGCAATAAGGCCGGTACGTACGTTAGAAACCTGTTCTTCGCTTAGTCCCGCATCCTCAATGGCTTGTGCCATGGAAACATACGCATAGGCGGCGGCATCGCCCATAAAGCGGCGCAGTTTGCGGTCGATGAGTGCGTCAAGGTCGATATTGACACTGCCAGCGACATGGCTACGAAAGCCACGCTCGGCATACTCTTCCTTAAAACGAATACCGCTACGCCCAGTTTTGAGCGCGTCCAGGACCTGTCGTTGGTCATTGCCAAGGCACGATACGATGCCAAGGCCGGTGACTACCACTCGTCGCATGGGAGCCTCCTGTTCAGAAATTCGCAGTGGAGGTGAATAGGCCAACGCGCAGATCATTAGCCTGATAAATGTCGCGTCCGTCAACGGTTACTGTGCCATCGGCGATACCCAAAATAAGGCGTCGGGTAATAATACGCTTAATATTAATACTATAAGTCACTTTTTGTGCATCAGGCAGGATCTGTCCGCTGAACTTCACATCGCCACAGCCAAGTGCACGCCCTCGGCCAGGGTGACCTAGCCAGCCTAAATAAAAGCCAACTAATTGCCACATGGCATCTAAGCCTAAGCAGCCAGGCATAACAGGATCGCCGGGGAAGTGGCAGTCAAAAAACCACAAATCAGGCGAAATATCCAGCTCGGCAATGAGTTCACCCTTGCCATGCTCACCGCCTTCTTCGTGAATGTGCTTGATGCGATCAAGCATCAGCATATTAGGAGCAGGAAGTTGGGCATTGCCAGGGCCAAATAGCTCGCCGCGCGAGCAGGCCAGCAGTTCTTCGCGATCAAAAGAATGTTGCTTGGTCACTGAATCGTTCCGAGTGTCAAAGTGGTGGTTGGTCTAGTCTACTTCCCGAAACCGCTGAATGCACGTAACTGACCATTTATCATCGCAATCTACAGATGTCATGGATCAGGCCGATAGCGTTATGGTGGCTAATAAGGATCGGTAACTGTCGTTTATGCACAATAAACGTTTTCTTGACGTAATATGCGCTATCCAAGCTTTTTATTAGGCGGCATGATAAGCATGGCTCTCAACGCTATTTTTTTATCTAGGTTAATTTTGTATGGGGTGTAGCGAATCGCCATGTGGCTTCCCGTGTCTCTTAATCGCCCATTAATTTGGGTTGCACTTACCGCGCTGCCTGCCTGCGTATGGATTCCCGATGTTGCACTCCGCTTAGTAGCTGCCGTATTAATTGCAATCGGGCTATGGGACGCTTGGCGGCAAGTCCGTCAACAGCGACTACGCTTGCGATTAACACAAGATGCATTAGGGCTGGCAAACGATGCCATGGTGATCAGCGATGCGTAGAATCACGTTATCTCAGTTAACCCTGCGTTTACCGAAATTACCGGCTATGCAAGCCAGGAAATACTAGGGCTTAAATTAGACACTCTGGCGGCGCCTCGCCATGATAAGGCGTTTTATGAGTCCTACTGGAATACCTTAAAAAGTACCGGCCGGTGGGAAGGCGAGATGTGGAATCGCCGCAAACATGGTGACGAGTATCCAGAGTGGTTAAAAGTACGCGCGGTGACCGATAAACGCGGCAATATAACCCACTACGTTAACCTGTTTACCGATATTTCAGCGCAAAAAGCCCGCGAGCAGGATTTACGCCGCATTGGCTACGAAGACCCCCTTACCGGCCTACCTAATCGACGTCGTCTACATGACCTACTCGCTTCTCGTTTGCGCCATTTACGCGCTGGCGAGAGTTTGGATATGGCGTTGGTAGATATCGATGGCCTCAAGTCGGTGAATGACAGCTTAGGTGTCGAGCAGGGAGATCGCTTATTAGCGCGCTTTGCTCAGCGTTTAACCAGCTATGTGGCGGGCAGTATCGTAGGGCGTTTGGGCGGTGATGAATTTATGGTGATCCGTACCACCACCTTCGATGACCATGATAAATGGGTCGCAACACTGCGCGAACATATGAGTCGCCCGTTTGAAATCAATGACCATTCACTGCGCTTGGGCTTGACGATTGGTAGCTGCCGCGTCCCTGAAGATGGTAACGACTCAGGAGTACTGTTTCAGCGCTTAGAGTCGGCGCTCTATGGCGCTAAACGGCTAGGGCGTAATCATAGTCAGCGTTTTCGCCCTGCGCTGGACAAACAGGATAATCCTCAGCTAGCGCTGGTCAGTGATCTGCGTGCGGCGCTTATTTCCGGTGACCAACTGGAGCTCCACTTTCAAACCCAGCACCGGCCCAGCGATGGTGAATTAGTAGGGATGGAGGCGCTGCTGCGCTGGCGACATCCCCAGGATGGGATGATTTCACCAGGCGATTTTATTCCCTTGGCAGAACGGCATGGATTAATGACGCAGCTGGGCGCCTGGGTCATTGAAAAAGCTTGTGCGCAGCAAGCGCACTGGCGTAATAGTGCTATCCCTAAACTAACGATTTGGATCAATATTTCAGCCTTGCAGCTCTTTCAAGGCGACCTGGAAAGTCAGCTATCCACCTGCTTGAAGCGTTATCAACTGGAACCTTCACAGATTGGCTTAGAGTTAACGGAGTCGGTGTTGCTTGATGAGCGCGCGGGGGATATGGGGCCTCGGTTGCAAACACTCCGCGATCAAGGCTATACAATTGCGATTGATGATTTTGGAACCGGTTATTCTTCATTGGGCTACTTAAAGCGCTTGCCGGTGGACAAAATTAAGCTGGATCGGGCCTTCATTAAAGATCTCCCCTACGACCAAGCAGATGCCTCCATCGTTAAAGCCGTACTGGCAATGGCAGAAGGAATGGGGCTTGAGGTGGTGGCCGAGGGCGTTGAAACCAAAGAGCAGTGTCAATTTTTAGTCAATGCAGGTTGTACGGCTGTGCAAGGTTTCTACTTTGCAAGACCGCAGCCTGCCGCTGAGCTAGAAAAAAGGTTGATATCCGAATCACTCGCTAGCTCTACCACTTAACTTTAGCGAGACAACAGTGAGCGTATCCGTGAGCAGGTCGACGCTAAAGGGATGGACTCGGTGATCCCACGCAAGCGCAACTCAACGATAGGAAATAGCAGTTTAGACAGAGGGTTATATCGCTATCGTCATCTTGTAGAGAATGCCTTTGCTCGGTTGAAGCCGTATCGCGCCATAGCGACGCGCTACGACAAGCTCAAGCGAAACTACGAAAGCATGGTGGCATTGGCCTGTGGTTTTTTATGGCTGCCCATGTGAAACGTCAACAGACCCTAGAGCAACAGTATTTATTTAGTCAGTGACTTAAAGGCGTCTAGTGCGCGTAGGCGCGCTGCTTTGTGATCGACAATCGGCGCTGGGTACTCAACGTCGGTAAGCAGATCGTTGGGGGGTGCATGGCGTGCTTTTGGAGATAACTTAGCCAATTCAGGCAGCCAATGAGCGATAAATTCACCCTCTGCGTCAAAACGAGTGGATTGGGTGGTGGGATTAAAGATGCGGAAGTAAGGGGCTGAATCCGTTCCTGTAGAGGCCGCCCACTGCCATCCGCCGTTATTAGCGCAAAATTCACCGTCCACTAAATGCTGCATAAAGAAGGCTTCACCGCGTCGCCAGTCAATTAACAAATGCTTGCTTAAGAACATCGCCGTCACCATGCGCAGCCGATTATGCATCCAACCAGAGGTCACCAATTGGCGCATCGCCGCGTCAACAATTGGATAGCCCGTTCGCCCTTCGCACCAGGCTTGAAAGCCTTCGTCGTCATGCCGCCACGTCAGCTGTTTGGTGTGCTCTTGAAAGGGCTGGTAGCGGCATACTTCGGGAAAGCCAACCGCGACATGCTGATAAAATTCCCGCCAGATCAGCTCATTGACCCAGGTAGTCAGCCCAGTATCGCCATCGCTTAAATGTCCACCGTTCTCAGCCATCACCGCCTGTAGACATTGACGGTGAGAAATCATCCCCAGCGCCAGGTATGGCGACAGTTCGCTGGTTCCTCGCACTATCGGGAAGTCGCGCTGAGCCTTATAGTGCCGCCCACGAAAGCGTAAAAAACGCGCCAAGTTATCACCCGCTGCCTCTTCTCCGGCGGGCCATCGTTGGCTATCGACAGGCAGGCTTTCAAGCTCGGGCAGTCCAGGTAGTGGATCGCTTTGAATCTCCAGCGCTGCTTGTACCTTTGGCGTGTCGCGTAGGGCGAGTTGATCGGCGGTGATCTGTTTGTGCCACGCTTTGGAAAACGGCGTAAAGACCCCGTAGTAGTCGCCCTTTCCGGTGAGCAGGCTGCCAGGGGCAAAGGCGATGGCATCGTGATAACCATGAGCAGCAATACCGGCTTGATTAAAGGCGTCCAACACAGTTTGATCGCGACGCTTTTCATTGAGCGGGTATTCGTAATTGAAGTGAAGCTGCTCAATGTCATGCTCACGAGCAATGTCGAGCAGTGTTTGGGGGGCTTTTTCAAAGTAGTCAATATCACGATGCAGCAGCGGTATGTTGAGACCGTTAAGGGCAGCCTTAAGCGCGGCGACACCACGAGTCCAAAAATCGATTTTATTGGCACCGTGGCCGTGATCCTGCCATTGAGGAATAGTGCGTAAAAATACCGCTATCACAGGGCCTTTGGCCGCAGCAGCTGCAAGGGCGCTGTTATCATTAATGCGCAGGTCGCTGCGCAGCCAAATCAACTGCCGTTTCATAAGCTCTCCTGTCATAGGGGGTCTCCTGCGGCACAAAAAAATGGCCGGTCACTGGAGGGTGAACGGCCATGATGAGGGAGCGCTGATTAGAGTACGCCGGACTCGCGCAGTAAGGGCCGCAGGCGAGCAATTGCTTGAGGCAAGTCGTCGCCTAACATATGCACCGGGCCGTCGCGCAGATCGGCCTCACGTAAGCGAGCGACTTCACCGCATACGCCGATAGGCACATTCAGCGCCTCAGCGGCATTGGGCAGCGCGTGAAGGATGTAGCTATCACTCTCCCGCTGGCCGCTAGAGAGCAGCACCATTGAGGAGTGCAGCCGAGCCACGGCCTGAGGCAAATCCTCTAATGGCAGCGAGTGGTCAAGCATCTGCACACGGTAGCCCTGCTCGCTGGCCATCAGTGCTGACATCAGCACCCAGAGAGGGCCAGGGTCATCAGGCATCGCATTAAGCAGAATCAATGGGCCACGGGTGGTCTGATTGGCGTAGTGCAAGCGAATGCCGACCTGGCTGCGTAGAAAAGCTTCCAAGGTACGGCGTACTAAATAGTCCACTTGAACGGCCCACTTCGCTTCTAGGCTTAAAATAACCGGCTGCCAGAGCTCGTTGATCGCAATACTTAGGGGGTAAAGCGCCAGACTCTGATGATAAAACGCCTCCAGCTTGGGTAAATCTAGTGCTTCAATCGTGGTTTGCAGATGCTGGCGCTGACTAATCCAATCACCTGCATTTGGAGTGGGGGTTTCAATCGTCTCTGGCTGGTCAAGCAAGTCAACGACCTGACTGACCGGCACACCACGATTGAGCCACTGCAGGATACGTTCGATACGCGTAATATCATCTTGGGCATAAAGGCGGTGGCCTTTAGGGGTACGTTGCGGGCGAATTAACCCGTAGCGTCGTTCCCAAGCGCGAAGCGTGACCGAGTTCACTCCGGTAAGACGAGAAACTTCTCGTATGGGATAGAGCGGTGTATCGGGCGGGTGGGTCGCCTTGAGACTCATGGGCGCCAGTACCTCGTAATTAACGTAAACTTAGTAAAAAGCAGTTTAATTAACAACAGTGTTGTTGTCTGCAGCGCGGCGCTGCAGGGGGTTATCAGCGTCCGCTGCGGCGAAGATAATGCATGTTCCATGTGAAATTGCCTGATAATGAGCTAAACATTAGCATGATACTGTATGCCCATTTGTACAACTTGTCGCTACTCGGTACAACCTTTATAAGAATCCTTCTTACTTCTAAAATTGCTGCGCTGTTAGACCGACCGGCCTATTAGTGCTTCTCTCAGGCGGTGACCAGACAGCCAGGCATCCTCAACGCGACTTTCGCGAAAGCTGTCGCCGCACAGGGCCAAGCCGCTCGCACTGTACAAGTCTGTGTCTTTACAAACATTGACAGGCTGGGCATAGCGCCAGCGATGCGCGCCCATTTCAATTAAGCTAGGTAATGCTACCGATGCGGGAAAGAGGCTTTTCAATGCGGTTAACAGTTGCTCTGCAATCTCATCGGCACTCTGTTCTAAATGGGCTTCGCTCCAATCGAGCTGCGCTAGCAGGCTAACGCTTTCAAGTTGATCCGTGCCGTTATGCGCTTGTCAGCCACTTGAACTAGGTTCTGTCTGAAAAGTCATAAATGTTACGCTCTCTCTGTTCATTGAGCAGGAGGGCGATATGACAGGCCGTTACGAGCTTTCTGATCAGCG
>NZ_JBNNIW010000049.1:0-21019 GCF_050269715.1 Halomonas sp. NPDC076908
GTCGTTCCGCCGCCTCCCGCGGGAGCCTTGTATGTTCGTTCCTCTCACATACCGCGTTACCACGCGCTACGTGTGCACTCACGTGATTTCATAGGATTTTCGTAGCGCGTGGTAAGCCTACGGCGCACCCGCGGGAGCAGCGCGAAGCGGTGCCGGGGTTGGCCTGGGCAGGCGTGGTTGGTTCGGCGCCCTTGGGCGTCGTTCCGCCGCCTCCCGCGGGAGCCTTGTATGTTCGTTCCTCTCACATACCGCGTTACCACGCGCTACGTGTGCACTCACGTGATTTCATAGGGTTTTCGTAGCGCGTGGTAAGCCTACGGCGCACCCGCAGCGGCGGCCCGGCGCGGAAGCAGCGCGAAGCGGTGCCGGGGTGGGCCTGGGCAGGCGTGGTTGGTTCGGTGCCCTTGGGCGTCGTTCCGCCGCCTCCCGCGGGTGCCTCATTCGCTCGTGCCTCGCGAGATTCGTTACCACGCGCTACGGTATGTGCGTTTATCGTTTTATAAGCATAAACGATGAACCCGAGAATCCACCGTTTTTACATGGGGCACGGTCATTCATTTGTTCACCTTTCTATATGCAGGCGTGATCAAGTAGCGTGTGGTAAGCGAAGCGCACCCGCGGGAGCAGCGCGGAGCGGTGCCTGGGTTGGCCTGGGCGGGCGTGGTTGGTTCGGTGCCGTTGGGCGTCGTTCCGCCGCCTCCCGCGGGTGCCTCATTCGCTCGTACCTCGCGAGATTCGTTACCACGCGCTACGTGTGTATTCACCTGATTTTGGTGGGTTTTGGGAATATTTGACTTATTCCCAGTTCATTTCGGCTACGTTGGGTGGGTGTTGGGTGCCCCAGTCGGATTCGTACCAGCCTTTTTGTACGCTTTGGTGGAAGCTGGACCATTCCCAGTCGCGGGGTGCTTTGGTCCAACCGTGTTTGACGGGGTTGTAGTGGATGTAATCCATATGGCGCTGCCAGTCGTTTTCATCGCGGATGACGTGTTCCCAGAACCCACGCTGCCAGGCGCTTTGGGTACCGGGCGGGAAGAGAAATTCCTGTGAGGCGTATTTTTTGATATCCCGCCAACGGGAAGAGTAGTCGGCGTCGCCTTCGGGGAGGGTCCATAGGCAGTGGAGGTGGTCGGGGAGTAGCACAAATGCATCCATGACGAAGGGGCGCTCTTCGCGTACTTTGCGGAAGGCGCGGCCTAACGCTTCGATATTGAGGCGATCCGCGAGAAGGGGTTGTCGTGCGTAGGTTACGACCGTAAAAAAGTAGCTGCCGCCAGGAACATGCGCGCGTCGATAGGTTGCCACCCGTGCCTCCATGCAGAATATTCGGTGATGGTCATGTTGTTAATTATCACATACCACTCTTTTCCAAACAGGTATGGAATAGTAAATAATCCACTCACCACTCACCACTCACCACTCACCACTCACCACTCACCACTCACCACTCACCACTCACCACTCACCACTCACCACTCACCACTCACCACTCACACTTTCTGCAGGCTTTCCACGGGCAGGTCCAGGTGCTGTGGCCGGTTGAGTACGTTGAGCAATACGATCGCGCGCTCTTCGCCTTTGCAGCGGGTGAAGATGGCTTCAAGGTCTTTGAAAGGGCCATCGGTAATGGTGACTTTGTCGCCCGCGCAAAAGTAAGTATGGATGCCTTCTTGGCGATTTGGCTGTTCACGTAATGCTTCCACCAAACGGTCTGGCACGGCAACAGGCCTATCGCCAAAGGTAAGCAGCCGTAGCACCCCACGTGTTGAACGAATGGGCCGCCAGTTGCTGATGATTTGATCTAACCGGATAAAGAGGTAGTAGGGGAATAGCGGTTCGGTCACTTTGATTAGCTTGCCCTGACGCTTGCGCTGGGCATCCAGCACAGGATGAAACACCTCATAGCCCTGGTTGGTGAGATGTTCGGCGGCACGGAAAGATTCGCCACCTTTGCATTGAATAACGTACCAGGAGGGCGTTATGCCTTTCTGGTCGCTGTAAATGTCCATGCGATCATCCTTGGGTCTGGCGCGGGTTAAATGAGAGCAGCGAGTGCATCTAATGTTTGATCTACATGTGCTTGGGTGTGATCACATGACAAAAAGAATCGCAGCCGTGCGCTTTTTTCGGGCACTGCCGGGTGCAAAATGGGCTGAACGTTAATGTGCTGTTCCAGCAGCCCATGAGAAAGCCGGGCGGCTGCCGCGGAGCTGCCGATGATGACGGGCACCACGGCTGCTCCAATGCTTTTGCCAGTATCTAATCCGCGAGCGGTAGCCTGTTCAAGGAAGTAGCGCGAAATAGCATGCAGCCGCTGTACCCGCTCGGGCTCTTGTTGCATGAGCTGTAGGGCGGCAAGGGATGGTGCGGCCACTTGGGCGGGCATGCCTACGCTATACAGAAAACCTGGCGCAAGATAGCGTAGCGTTGCCACTAACGGTTTGCTGCCCGCAATATAGCCGCCGCAGCCCGCCATAGCTTTGCTCATGGTGCCCATCCAGATATCCACATCACGCGGGTCGAGATCAAAATACTCGCGCAGCCCCAGGCCTGTTTCACCCATCACTCCAAACGAGTGTGCTTCATCGACCATTAGCCACGTCTGAAAACGCTGCTTAAGCTCGATAAAAAGCGGCAGATCAGGAATGTCGCCGTCCATGCTGTAGAGCCCTTCGATCACCACCAGCACGCGCTCAAACTGATGCCGATGACGGGCAAGCAGGGCTTCTAGTGCTGCAGGGTCGTTGTGACTAAACGACATGCGCTTGGCGCCAGAAAGCTGCGCGCCGACTAACGAGCTGTTGTGAATATACTCATCGTGAAGTACTAAATCTTTAGGGCCAAGCAGGTAACCCAGCGTGGAAACGTTGGTGGCGTGGCCGCTGACAAACACCACGGCGTCTTCAACGTCGTACGCTTTAGCCAGCGCCTGTTCCAATTCCTGATGAATGGGTCGTTCGCCGGAGACCACGCGGCTAGCGGAAACCGAGGTGCCATAACGGGCCACCGCATCGCAGGCGGCTTGGTTAATACGCGGGTCGCCTGAGAAGCCGAGGTAGTTATAGCTGGCAAAGTTGATGCAAGTCTGGCCGTTAATCACGCTGGTTGCCCCGGCGGTGCCTTCGTGCACCTTAAAGAACGGGTCGACCAAGCCTAACTGGTCAGCGGCCTGGCGCATCATGGCAATTTGCTGATAGCCAGGCTGTGCATCAAAGCGCGTAAAGCGTTCAGGCACGGGGCGTTGTTCATTCGCCCCTTGCCCATTGGCTGACGCCACCGTGTTATTGGCAACACGCGGCGTTGTGCGCTTGCGTGCTTGTTCCAAAAGTTGCTGTTTTAGGGCAGAACGCTTTACGGTCATGGCGTCTCGGTGGCAGTGGATGAGGTGACGCGCTCAGGGGCTGCGGAGTTATTCTCTAAACTACTCTGCTCTGTCCCATGTTGAGCGGCCAAAGAGGCTAACGCATCTTGCGGGGCTTCTTCAACATCGTTGTCGTGTTGATGCATCTTTTGAATCAATACGCCCGCTAGTTTATCCAGCGTTGAGGCCTCACTAAGCACCATCACTGACACCTGAATGCCCAGTCGGTTCTCGATAGCGGTCATTAGCTCGACGCCCATCAGCGAGTCAAAGCCCATATCGTAGACCGAGCGGTGGATATCGAGTTTCTCTTCATCAATCAGCAGAATGCTGGCCAGCTCAGCGCGTAGCAAATCGGTCACTGTGCTGTGTAGCTCTTCTGGCGAAAGGTCGGCCAGCAGGGCGCTGATATCGTCATCTGCATCGGCGCTGCTGTCATCGTCGCTGGCGCGGGCGATTTCGTTAAAGCGCGGTGCTTCAGCGGTGGGCAGGAAGCGGGCAAGCGCGCGCCACTCCAGCTCCAGCACGCCCAGGCTTGGCCCAGGGGTGAGCAGCATTTGTTCGAGCACGTTGAGCGCGTCATCCGAGCGTAGCGCTGAACCGCCCAGGCGCTCCTGCAGCGCATCCCGGGTGCGAGTGTTACGGGCCAGGAAGCCGACATCTTCAATGGCGCCCCAACGCACGCAGGTGGCAGGCAAGCCAGTGGCGCGGCGGTTGGCGGCAAAAGCTTCCAGCCAGTGGTTGGCGGCCACGTAGTTCGCTTGTCCAGGATTACCAAACAGCGTGGTCGCTGAGGAGTAGAGCACGAAGAAATCGAGCTCGCTATCCCGGGTGAGCGCATCCAAGTAACGGGCACCGTCGATTTTGGGTGCCAACACTTTCTGAATACGTTCGGCATCCAAGTTACGGATCAAACTATCATCAATCACCGTGGCGGCGTGGACAATACCACGCAGCGGGGCGAGTTCGGCGTTGGCGCGCGTCAGAACCGCAGCCAGCGCGGCGCGGTCAGTGATATCACAGGCTACAGCCAGCACTTTAACGCCTTGCTGTTCAAACGCCGCTATCGCTGCCTGGGCCTCTTCACTGGCAGGGCCGCTACGGCTCAGCAGAACCAACTGGCGTGCGCCTTTTTCGACCAGCCACTGGGCGGTTTTTAAGCCAAAACCACCGAGGCCGCCGGTGACCAAATAGCTGGCTTCCGCGGATAATTGCATGACTGCTGAACCCAGTACGTCGTTTTTAGGCGCTGCAATGGGCTGTTCATAGGTCACTACTACTTTGCCGATCTGACGCGCCTGCTGCATATAGCGGAAGGCATCGATCACCTGGCTGTGGCTAAAGGAGGTAAACGGTAGCGGACTTAGAGTGCCATCGTTAAACAGCGCCATCATTTCGCCAAACAGGCGTTGGGTGAGGGCAGGCTGTACCTTCATTAGCTGGTCGGAGTCGATACCGAAGTAGCTTAAGTTGTTACGGAACGGACGCAGACCAATATGGGTATTTTCGTAGAAGTCGCGTTTACCCAGTTCCAGGAAGCGGCCGAACGGGCGCAGGGCGCGCAGGTTCTGATTGATCGCTTCCCCAGCCAGCGAGTTAAGCACCACATCGACGCCTTCGCCATTGGTGTCTTCAAGAATCTCTTCAGCGAAGGTGAGCGAGCGGGAGTCATACAGCCGCTCGATGCCCATGAGGCGTAGGAAGTCGCGCTTCTCTTCAGAGCCCACCGTGGCGTAAATTTCTGCGCCTAGCCATTGGGCAATTTGCAGCGCGGCAATGCCTACGCCGCCTGCTGCACCGTGAATCAGCACTTTCTCGCCTGGCTCTACCCGCGCAAGGTGCTTAAGCGCGTAGTAAACCGTAAAGAAGGTGGTGGGAATGGTGGCCGCTGCGGCAAAGCTAATACCTTCTGGCAGTGGCGCGACGGCATGCTGGCTAGCGATCACTTTATCGCTGAAGCTAGCTGGCCCAAAGCCAACCACGGCTTGCCCAGGCGTTAGATGGGTAACGTTACTGCCCACGGCTTCTACCACGCCTGCAAACTCTAGGCCTAGGGTTGGCCCGGCAAAGCCGTTCTCAATCGCTTCATCGGAGAGCAGCCCAAGGGTGTACATCACATCGCGAAAGTTAAGCCCGGTGGCTTTAACGCTGATTTCCAGCTCATCAACACCGGCTTCCGGCAGCGGGCGTGGCCGCCAGGCTAGTTGGCGCAACTGGCCGGGCATGGCAAAGCCCAGTGTCATCGCTTGCCGTGGCTGAGTGGCTTGCGCTTCGGCTTCCGGGTGTGGTGCTGGTAGTGCGCGCAGCCGCGTAGCAAAACGGTGGCCTTGATGATCGATCAGCGCTTCGTTTTCGCTATCCGGATGGGCAAGCAGCATCGCCCAGGCGTGAAGCGCGGGTTCGCTGATCGCTGCCGGTATATCCAGTAAGTAGACGTCATGGCCCACGGCTTCGTTCGCCAGCGAGCGGCCAAAGCCCCATAGCGCGGCATCGCCAGGGGCGTCACCCGGTGCATGGCTTGCACTGATAGCAGACGAGGTTTGCCAGAGCGTACTTAGGCCATGAGTGACGAGCCATAGTGATGCGGTTAGCGACTGTTGCTCTAACGCCAGCGTCCATTGACGAGCGTACTCACAGCGGGCAGTTTGGTCTGCGGTGTCGCTAGCGCCCAGGCCACGCAAATCAATCACATTGAGCGTTTGCTCAGCGTGATCGGCGAGCGCTGGCTGAGTCAGTGCGTGAGCCAACAGTTCGGCAGGGGCATGTTGGCTAACGCTGATCAACGCTGACGTGCCTAGTGATTGCAGTGCCTCAGCCAGGTTAGCGGCAAGCGCTTCGCTGCTGTGATCCGCGACGACCAGATGACACCGCAACGAAGCAGTTGAGACTGTTGCGGCTGTATCCATCGGGTAATGAGCATGCAGTAAGTAGGCACCGCTATCGCTCTCTTCCAGCGCCATCGGCGCAGAAACCACAAAACCTTGATTGTTCAACCAGCTAATTAGCGTGTCTTGCTCTAGTGCCGTTTGGTCGATGCCTGGTATGGCCAGAACGTCATCTAGCCAGCGGCTAGGCGCAATACCGACCAGCATGAGCTGGGCGCCTGGGGCGAGCTGCCTTGGCAGTGCCTCGATCAGTTGGCGCGTGACGCTGGGTTGCGTGACATCGACGCTAATAAACGCTAACTGCGCTTTTTCAGCATCCGTCGGAGCGGCTAAAGGGGCCGGTTCTTGCTGGTCAATATGCTGCACATCCATTAGCGGGTAGCGCTCTTGCAACTGCTCCGCTTGGTGGCGCGCGCTGTCGTGGGTGGTGATCACCCGATAATGGCTAAGGTCACGGTTGCTCGCAGGGCCGTGAGCAATACGCTCTAACAGGCGCTCGCCTAGGGCGGGTGCACTGGGGCCTGCTTCCAAAAGTTGCAGCCGTTGCCCTGCAGGTAGTTCGGCGAGTAATGAATCCATTAACTGGCCTAGCTCGCCAGCCAAGGCTTGCCAGCCACTTTCGCCTACCAGTACCCGGTTCAGGCGGGCGAGGTGGTCATGATGAATACCCAGCGCTGCTAAATCGCTGCTCCCGCTGCGTAGCGCCTGTTGATGCAGCCCTAAACGACCCACTAAATGAATGGGGGCAAAGTAGTCGGGGTACTCTTGAACCAGCAGTTGCCAGATAACGTCCGGCGAGTGCTGGGATTCATCGGCAGCGTCGTCTGCTCCCTGCTGGGCAAAGGCTTCGCTGAGGCTGTCGAGCAGCGGAGCGACTTCATTACCGTACCGTTGGCCGGTGTGCTCTGCATACACGCTGGCAATATTCGCCAGTTGGGCAAGTGCCGCGGCGGGCAGTGCCAGGGGTTCAACCTGAAGCGGTGCCGGGGTCAACTCGACATCTAAGTAGCTGAAATGCTGATGGTGAGCACGGTTTAAACGAATTGCTTTAAAGCGAGTTTGGCTCAACACCGCTACGGCGTTACCGGCGGCATCAAATAGCTCAAAATCAGCGGTGAAGGAGTGCGGCGCACGCTTGCCCATCACCGCGCGTGCTAGCACCGGCACGCCTGCTTGGGTATTGACCTGAATACGCCCAACGCGCACCGGCACAAAGGCGAGCTGTGCGGCAAATTCACTGTGTTGGGCGAGCAGCGGAATAAACATCTGGAAGGCGCTATCCAGAATGCCGGGGTGAACGTGCAGCGACGCAAGCTGCGCCTGCACGTCTTCCGACAAAGTGATTTCGCCAATCACCGTATCGCCTTCAATCCAACCGCGTGAAATCGCCTGGAAGGCTGGCCCGTAGTGCAGGCCAATCCGCTCTGCCATTTGCAGGTGGTCTTCCAGCGTGTAGTCCGGCGCGCGATTCGGGGTGGCAGGCGCCTTACGCTTAAGCAGGAAACCACGGCTTTCGCGCATGGTGCGGGCCACGGCATTGAGTTGCCATTCGCTGCCGGTGGCTGGCTCGCGGGAGTGAATCTCCAGGCGGCCATCTTCCGGCGCGAAGGTAAGTCGCATGGCACGGCCATGGGGGCCATCGAGCAGTAGCGGCGCACGAATTTCCAGCTCTTCGATATCCAACAGTGGGCTATCTTTTAACTGCACCGCCGCCGCTAGGGTCAGTTCTACAAAACCCGCTCCGGGGAAAACCGCACCTTCACCGACCACATGGCCGGCAAGCCAAGGCTGGCGCTGGGTATCAAGCTGGCTTTCCCAGGTGTGTTCGTGTTGCGCCAACGGGTAGCCCAGCAGCGGATGCTGATAGTAGCGCGAAAGCAGACCTTGGCTGTCATTTGTGCCATGCACCCAGTGGTGGCTACGCTGCCAGGTATAGCGCGGCAGTGGCACGCGCTGGCCTTCAATCGGGAAGAACCGGCGGTTATCCAGCGTAAGGCCGCTTAGCAATAACTGGCTAAGGCAGCGCTGTAACCCTTCCAGGCCAGGTTTATGACGCTCAATCGTGCCAAATACCAGGCCTGCTTGATCTAGCTGGCGAAGCGACTCATTAAGATAGCGGCGCAAAATGGGATGGGCACCAATCTCAATAAATATATTGTTGCCTTGCTCAATCAACGCGCTGGCGGCGGTGTCAAACAGCACCGGCTCACGGATGTTTTTCCACCAATAGGTAGCGTCTAACTCAAGACCGTCAACCAGCGTGCCGGTCACGGTAGAGTAGTAGGGCACTTGCGTGGCACGCGGGGTAATATCGGCCAGGGCGTTGATAACGCCCGTTTCAATACTGTCCATGGCGGGGCTGTGGAAGGCGTAATCCAGCGGCAGGCGTTTGGCAAAGATATCCAGATTGCTCAGTGCCGCTTCTAACGCCCCCAGCTGTTGGCTGTCTCCCGCCAAGGTAATCCCTTTGGGGCTATTAATGCCCGCCAGGCAGACCTGATCGAATTCGGGTTTTTCGAGCCACTCGGCGATCTCATCGGCACTTGTCGCCACGGCGGTCATTTCGCCTTGGCCACGGGTTTTACCCTGATAGTCGCTGCGGTAGTAAATCACCTTGACCGCGTCTTCCAGGCTTAACGCGCCGCTGGCCCAGGCAGCGGCAACTTCACCCACACTATGACCAAACACGGCCGTGGGCGTAATACCTTGCGCACGCAGCCACTCTGTTAACGCCACTTGCAGTGCAAATAGGGCAGGCTGGGCAATCTCGGTCAGTGCAAAGCGGTTTTCAACGCTTTGATCAGCATTGCGACCTTCCAGTTCGGCACGCAGCGAGAAGTCGCCGTGCTGCTGGAAAATGGCGTCTACCCGGTCAATGGCTTCGGCGAATATCGATGAATCGTTGAGCAGGTCGCTGCCCATGGTTTCCCACTGGCAGCCGTTGCCATCGTAAACAAACACCGGGCCTGTGGCCTTGGGCAAGCGCTCAAGGGTAGTGACGCTTTTCGTTTCCCCCGCTGCAAGCTCGCTAAGCAGCGTGGCAGCTTCTTCGGGTGTTTGGGCAAACAACAGCGCGCCATGGGTGTGCTGGTCACGATGAGTGAACAGTGTATGGGCGATATCGTAAAAGTTCGTGTCGTTAGTATCACGCAGATACGCCGCAAGTGTTTCGGCACTTTGGGTAAGCGCGGCTTCACTGCGTGCACTGAGGCGAATCGGCAGCGGCGCATCGAGAGTTTGCGGTTCGGGCTTGGCGCGCTCGGGTGGGCTTTCTAAAATAACGTGGGCGTTGGCCCCGCCAAAGCCGAAGGAGTTAATGCCGATAATCAGGCGCCCCTCTTTTTTAAGCGGTTGGGCTTTGGTGACCACGGATATATTCCACTCATCAAATTTGATGCGCGGATTGAGCTTGCGAATACCAATAGTGGCAGGTACTTCGCGGTGCTTAATGCTGTAAAGCGCTTTGGCAAGCCCAGCCACCCCAGAGGCGGTTTCCAGGTGGCCTAGGTTGCTTTTTACCGAGCCAATCAATAACGGTGTTTTACGATGCTGGCCGAGGGCTTCACCGATGGCGCGGGATTCAATTGGGTCGCCAACGGCAGTGCCGGTGCCGTGGGCTTCCAGGTAATCGATCTCATCCGGCTCAATACCCGCTTGCTGATAGGCTCGCTTCATCAGGTCAATTTGGGCGCTGGGGTTGGGTACCGTTAGCCCTGATTTATGACCATCGGTATTCACTGCAGAGCCTGCCACGACGGCGATAATATTGTCGCCATCCGCGACGGCGAGATCGTAATCTTTAAGCAGGAACAGGCCAGCACCTTCCGAACGCACGTAGCCGTTACCGCCCTCATCGAACACTTGGCAGCGGCCCGTGGGCGAGAGCATGCTGGCTTTGGAGAAGATAATAAAGCCGTAGGGGTGCAGGTGCAGGCTAATGCCACCCGCTAGCGCCATGGTGGTTTCACCGCTGCGAATCGATTGGCAGGCTTGGTGAAAGGCCACCATGGAGGACGAACAGGCGGTATCCAGCGACATGCTGGGGCCGTGTAGGTCGAATACGTAAGACAATCGATTCGAGGCGATGCTGGAGGTATTGCCCGTGGCGGTGGAGGCGTCAATGGCCGCCATGTCATCTGCCATGCGGTAGGAGTAGTCCAGGCTGGCAACGCCTAAAAACACCCCGCACTGGCTACCACGCAGGGTGCTGGGCAGAATGCTGGCATCTTCCATCGCCTCCCAGGCGAGCTCTAAGAGCATGCGCTGCTGGGGGTCCATATTGGCCGCTTCGCGAGGCGAAATGCCAAAAAAATCAGCGTCAAAACCGCTGATATCGCCCAAACTTCCAGCTGCAAAGGTCACGCTGGTGCCTGGGTGGCGTTTGTCTGGGTGCTGATAAGCTTCGTGGCTCCAGCGGTCAGCGGCCACTTCAGTGACTAAATCTTTTTCGGCTTGCAGGTCCTGCCAGAACGTTTCAGGGGTGGTGCCGGGGAAACGATGGGCGGCGCCGATAATGGCAACGCGTTTAGTCATTCTTGCTCCTGAGGTTCTGGTTCTGCCTTGATCATATCGCTATTTAAAGCGTGTCCAAACACCTGTTTAAACAACTGGACACCAAGTTCGTTTGCGGCTAATTCATGAGCAGCACTGGCTTCTGCCGAATGTTCGCTCACTCCTGCCCCTGCCTGCGTTGACCATATCATGTAAGGGGTGCGTCCATCTGGCGGCGTAAAGTGTGCATACGCGGCTGGTAAAATCGGCACATGGTCCCCATACCAACCTAGCAATCCCGGCCTATCTGCTATATCCAGCGTTTCCTTTACGCTTGCCAACATCTTGTCGGATTCACCTAAATGGTGCAAATAGACCGCAAGATCACATAAATGATCCGCCAAGGGCCAGGCGGCATTCGGCAGCGTGGCGGCTAAACGTGATTGGCTCGGTGCTTCCAAATGCAGCGGGCCGTGATTTTCCATGGTGATCGCAAATACAAATAGCGGCCTATTATCGTCATCTTCAAGCAGGCGTCCAATCTTTCGTGCCACTGCAAGATCGCTAATGTATTGGCCGGTTTTGTCGCTGCTCTCGAAGCCGTTGATATCTATAAAGTGGTCAAAGCCAAGTTGGGGCATCACTTTGTGACGAAAATAGAAGCTCGCCAGGTACGGGTGCACACATACTGTCCGGTAGCCCGCGGCTTTAAAAGCACTTGCCAAACTGGGCAGCGGGTGGCGTGAAAGGGTGCGGTATGGGTTGAACTGGCGGGCTCCCCACTGCGCCGGGGCAATGCCCGTTAATACGGCGCATTCAGTGCGTACGGTGTTGGCCCCCCAGGCGGGCACATTGAGCGTACCCTGTAGTATGGCATTGGTTCGGGTGTTGTCATAATGGTGTAGTAAATTGGTATCAATGTCTTTACACCAGGGGCGGGGGTCGAAAAACGATTCACTCTGTACCAACACTACGTTAGGCAGTGTTTCGTCACCTTGGTGGGCTTTGGCTATTTCAGTTAACTCATGAAAAGGCGACTGCTCAGGGGTTGGAATTGGTGAGCGCACTAGCGCTATGCCGTATGCCCATAAGCTGGCGAACAGCCCTAAGCGCTGTAGGTCTTGAATAGGTTGCAACGTAATGGTTGGCAGCTTGGGAATGCTGAATGAGAGCAACACGACCCCCATTGCAATGATCTCAAACGTACTGATTAGAAAGAGGCTAGCGCCTTCGCTAGTAACTAATGACGTTTCCCAGTAGAAGAACGCGCCAATGGCCACGGTGGCAGCGCTGCTGGCGGCAATGGCTAAGCCAATGCCGAAAAAGGGCACGTATAAACGTGGATGCAGTATGGCATCCCAGAAGTATTCAAAGTCGTGGCAGATAAACGGTTCGTTTAGGGTGTGCGATTTGGTGTTGCTGGACTGCACCACGACCAGTTGTAACGACAGAAGCACCATCGCCGCAAACCAGGGCCGCTGAAGTAGCAACACCAACACGCCTGATAGCAGTAGCCAGGTGCCAAGGTGCACACCATTCGCTGCCCATCCACGCTGCCAGAATGGGCGTGGCCGTGGGTTGAGCAGGGCTTCAAACACACCGCTGATCAGTAGCCCTATGAGCAGTGGCCACATCAGAGCGCTAATCATGGGGCGTATCTTCAGAGTGATTAAAGCCCAGTCGCTTGATTAGCCATTGCGACACCCCGGCGGGCAGCACCGCTAGCCACCAGGTGCCGAAATTAAGCGGAAAGGGGAAGCTCACTCGCGCACGGTTGGCGGTAATGCCGCGCTTAATGACTTTCGCGGCGCGCTCCGGCGGCCACTCCCAGGGCTTGGGGCCGGGCATCGCTTCGCACATAGGCGAGGTAACGTAGCCAGGCATCACCACCGTCACCCCAATGCCATAGGGGGCAAGCAGCCCGCGTAATCCTTCGCCGTAGGCTTTGATGCCTGCTTTGCTGGCACTGTAACTGGGCGTAGTGGGTAGGCCGTGCCATGCGGCAAGCGAACTTATCAATACCAGTTGGCCGCTGCCCCGTGCTTGCATGACGGGCACTAAATGCTGTGCCATGGCGATGGGCGTTTTCAGGTTTATATCTAGTAACGCCTGCACATCCGCCCAAGGCTCTAGAACCTGGGGGGCTTGGGGGTGGGTGTTTTTCCCCGCATTGGCAATCACAATATCCGGTACCTGCTGGGCACAAACATCAGCTAGCCACGCTTGCAGTGCTTGGTCATTCGTTAGGTCGATTGTCGAGAGCGTCACCTGGGCGCCTTGCTGGCGGCAATTCTGCGCGAGCGCGTCTAATTTATCCTGTTGACGCCCGTGAAGAATAAGCAGCGTGCCGGGCGCGGCATAGGCGTGGGCCAGAGCGCCGCCAATCGCGCCGGTAGCACCGGTAATCAGCACGCAGCGAGAGGGTTGAGGTTGGCTCACAGCAGCTTCTCCAGCGGTGACGGACAGGCTTCTAATATGCGGGCGGCGTTGTCGACGGCTAAATCGATACCCGGCTGGCAGTAGTAGCCGCCGTTAACCTGTACCGCATGCATAACGGTTTTTTGGAAGTAGCCAAAGAGCTTGCTGCTTGGCGGTGCTGGCTGTTGCCAAAAATCCGCTAAGCTACCCTGGTAGGTAAGCCCATCCAGGTTGTAAATCGGGTCGCTAAGTGCGTAAGTCGGGCAGTTTTTCTCAAGCGATACGATGCCTACCGTACTATTCACCGTCACATTGCCCTTGGCATGCTTAAGTAGGATGTTGAGATCTCCAGATTCCAAATAGACAATTCGCCCTTGCAGGCCGTGGCGCTCTTCAAGCTGTTTGATGATGTTAGGGTAATTGACCAGTCCCATATCCAGCGGGTGATTTTTAATACACAGCTGGGTATCGCTGGGCGCGTGTTGGGCAAATGATGCCATCACGTCGTCCATCACTTCCTGCATATTGGCATAGGGGGAGTGATCACGAATTTGCGCATCGCTATTTAACTGCAGCGGCAGAATAAAATAGGGTTTGCCGCTTTCGATCAGCGCTTTGATGCGTTCGGCATCGCGCTTTTTCCAGAATTTTAATTGGCTAAAACGCTTAATATAGCCCGCGTACTCCACCGGTGCGGTAATCGGCGCATGATTGCGGTAGTGTGGCGCCACAAGCGGATTGGCAAGCCCTGCTAAGTGGTAGCCAACATCGTGCATTGCGCGAATTTTAAACGAGGAGCGAAAGCGCACTGGAGCAGGCGGCTCGGGCAGCGCTTTGCCGGTCTCGAAAAACCAATTGGGGTCGCGTGGGAGTAGCGAGTGGCCATTGACGCCTTCGCGCTCTAGGGTAATCCAGAAGGGGCGAAAGTACCCCTCTTCAAACACATGGGTACGTACGCCAGCCGCAGTGGCATTGTCTACCGCTGGTCGATGAATGGGACGTCGGTCACCGAACACCACTTGGTCGGTAATCGAATACTGCTGCCACAGGGTTTTGATGTAGCCGGGCAGCTCTGCCGTGGTGCCACGGAAGAGATGGCTTTCGCCATGGGTGCGTTGCCAGTAGGCAATATCACCTGCATTGAAATTGACCTTGACCACACGGTGGCCATCGTTGACCAAACGCTTGGCTAAGCGCTGATAAAACGGTGAGCAAACGCCCTGTAAAAATAAGAATGCACGCTTCGGTGGGTCCAACTCAATGCCTTCCGATCAACAAGTTACGATAACAGCGGTAAATGTGCTGTTTCCATGTAAGGGTAGATTTTTGTGTTCTTGCCCGTTCCAACAGGCTGATGACCGTTTCAGCATTACATAGCTGACGGGTCTTTGGTTCTACATAGCCGGGGTAGAGAATCAGCGTACCGGCAACTAGTGCATCCAACGAAAGCGAGCGCGTACGGCGTGGGCAACTAAGCGCGTCTTGCGTTAAGCCCCAGCCTGCATAAAACGGCAAGCCATAAGTACTTACTTCGCGTTGACGCAAAAGTGCTTCAAATCCGGTTAAGGAGCTCATCGTATGGACGGCATCTACCCGCTCTAGCAGCGTGGCGATATCAATGTCGCTGGCATCTAGATCATACAGGCGTTTGGCATTGGTATCGAGTGCCCCCACGCGGGCACCGCTTAATACATCGGGGTGGGCTTTGTAGACAATAAAGGCATCTGGGTGGGCATCACGCACTGCGCTTAGTAGCCCGCTATTGGTATTAATCTTCGGCGAGCCGGTGGCGATTGAAGCATCGCTCTCTACCTGACCGGGCACCAAAATCGTATAACGATCTTTGGGCAACGAGATCTCAGCTTGGCCCTGCACGTTGTACTTTGAGAGTTTGAGCGCAACGAGCCGTTCACGTAAGTGCTGGGCACGCAGCAGGAGGTCATCGCTAAATTGAGTGCTATTGAGCAGTGTTTCCAAATCGCTGGGCTGGCTGGGGTCGTAATAGATGCCCTGTGAATCGATCACCAGCGACAGCGGCTGGGTAAGATCAACGCCTAGCCCTACCGAGCGAATAAACCCATCCTCCATGCGCCATAGCTTGGCCATGTGCTGGGCGTGCTGAATTTTAAACGCGTCATTAATACGGCTTGACCAGACCAACAGCCGTGTAGGCGAAGGCTCGCTGGCAACCGTGTTAGGCAGCATTGGTTGATATTCCACGCGCGCGGCGTTGCCTAAAAAGCTGCCGATAAAGCGACGCTTCCATGAGGAAAAGCCACACGCCAGCCATGGGCCGCGGTAACGCTCCTGCTGACGCCTTTGATCGGCGATTAAGGCGATGGTCTCTTCCAACGTAGCGGATTGCTGCGTATAGGGATTAGCGTAGCGGCAGTAGCGCAAATAGGCGGCCACAAACACTTCCGCTAGCGTGCGCTTAGTGCGGCGGCGCACGCAGGGTAGTTGGTCATGCGTGAGCCCCCAGCCAGCGTAAAACGGAATACCAAAGCAGTGGACTTGCTTACCCGCTAGCAGCGCTTCAAAGCCTAGCTGGCTGGTCACTACATATACGTGTTCGACCTGGTCAAACAGCGCCCACGGATTTACGTCTTCCCCAAGTAGATGGCAGCGCGAATGGTCGGCTGCGTTAAGTAAGTGCCCGCGCTTTTTACCCGCAATGACGTCGGGATGAACTTTGACTAGCACATCACTTTCCGGGTGCGCCTTTAATGCCGCATCAAGCATCTGCTGAAAGCTTTCTGCCTGAGCCCCCCCGTAATGAATAGACGCATCTCCCGCCGTTTGATCCACTACTAATACCCGCGCCTGACGGGAAACTTTAAGAGGCTGGTCTGGCGCATGGTTATATTTAGACAAGCGGTAACGGGCAATTAACGCCATGCAGCGCTCTGCCTGGTGTAGCTCTTCGCTATCGAAGGTGGCCGTGTTGAGCCAGTTTTCTAAATCAGAAGGACGCGATGCGTCGTAGTAAATGCCGGTTTGATCGACCACTAAGCTATGCGATTGAAACCCTTTCACACCTAAGCCTAATGAACGTATAAAACCATCTTCTAATGCGATATAAGGAAGCTGATGGCGTTTGGCATACTGCCTGGCCCGTACGCTGGTGGGTTTTAGCCCCCAACCAATCACCGCATCAGGTTTATGCTTTAGAGGGCGAATGGCTTCGAAACGATTAAATTCGGGCAGCAGCGCGGGGAGGGCAGCCGCCTTGCGAATACCTGAGGATGTGTAACCTGCCGTTCGTTTCGCCATAAGTAAGGCCGCAGTAATGTAACAGGACAGAGGGTAGGCGGGCGAACATACGTGAAATGGCGAGGGTTATCAATTCATCTGCCTGAATGAGTAGTGAGGCGGATAGCTTAGATCACCCATAATTAAAGCGTTTTTAACACCCATCAATAGTTGATGTGTATCAACGCTTATCAGATGAGTTATTTGGTAAATTGGTTGTGGAAAAGGGTTGAGTAATAATGGCCACCTAATCACAGCAAGTGGATATAAATGCGAAACAAGGTCGCCAAGTGCGTTTGGCTTTCCCGCTGAAGATGTTCCTTTCCCGCTCATTAAAAGGTCGGCTACTGCTGGGGCTTGCGCTTATCTGGCTTTTGGTGGTGACGCTGGTGTTGGGCACGTCGTGGCACCTTGGTAAAAAAATGGTGCATGAAACCAATATGGCTCACCTACGCTACACGGCGACTCTGTTGGCAGATGAAGTCACTCAGCAGGTAGAGGATCGCTTTCAAGCATTAGGGCGATTGCAGGTAATGTTAGGTGTCAGCGATGACACTGATTGGATCAGCTATCAGTTGCGTCAGAACGATGGCCTGCTAGCGTGGTTTGAGGGCATCGTGGTCGCTAATGGGGACGGCAGAATAATCGCCGATTGGCCTGCAATTGTAGGCCGGGTGGGACTGGAAACGGCGGAGCTGGAATACTTTCAGATGCTGCGCGGTACACGTCAGCCCTATGTGAGCGAGCCCTTTATAGGGCGAGCTAGTGGGTTGCCTGCGGTGTTGATCAGCGTGCCAAGACTTACTGAAGAGGGTGAGTTTGCTGGGTTTGTCGGCGGTATTATCAGCCTTGATGCTGGGGGGCTGTTCAACCGCTTAGCCAAGGTGCGCTTGGGCGCTAAAGGTTATGCGGGGGTGGCCAGCGCATCAGGCAAAGTTTTATACCATCCAGATGGCTCATTAATTAATTCCTCCGTCCCTAGTAAAGATTTTAATCCCTGGCTTGATTTGGCATTGGATGGTTGGGAAGGGGATGGGGTAGGCAAACTCTTAGATGGGCAAACCGCATTACAATCTTATGCACAGGTTTGGCCAGCCAGTTGGATCGTTGGTCTTTATCTGCCTATTGAGCAAGCGCAACTCCCGCTCACAAACTTTATTCAAAAACTTTGGTGGTTATGGGCCTCGCTAGCCCTGCTGATGTTGCCTGTGCTGTGGTGGATGATCGGTCGAGAACTGGCACCGCTTAAGCACCTGGAAAAGCAGATTGGCGAGGTTGGGTTGGGGCAGCGCGAAAACGTGAGCCTTGCCACTAATATGCAAGAACTACAGCAAGTGGCGGGCACCTTTAACCGCGTCGAAGAGGAGCGTCAGGAACTGCTGGGCCACCTTCAAGAGCGTGAGGCGTTTCTTGACTCGGTGCTCAACGCAGTCCCACAAGGCATGTTCGTCGCTAATATCAAAGGCGATATTACCTATATGAACCCAGCGCTACTGGAGATGCTGGGGATCTCCGCTGACGTGCCCATGGCGACTTGGCTTAAGCAGATACATGCGGATGACAGCGCTGGGGCCAGAGATATGTGGCTCCACAGCCTGCGCACTGGCAGCGATTTTATTCGCCAACTGCGCTTCCTACGCAGCGATGAGGAGCTGCTGTGGCTGGATTTACATGCCCGGGTGGTCATGATTTCTCAGGATGGGCTTACCCTTGGTTTAGTCGGCGTTGTTAAGGACATTACGGAGCGCCGTCAGCAGGAGGCGATTCAGCGCTGGGAAGCGGAGCACGACCCTCTTACCGGCCTGCTGAATCGTCGTGGCTTTGAGCGCCGTTTAGAGGAGGCGTTTGCTGATTTTCAGAAAACCAGTACACCTTCAGCGCTTTTGCTATTCGACCTGGATCACTTTAAGCCCATTAATGACGAGGGCGGCCATGCGCTGGGCGACGAGATGTTGCGCCGTATTGCTCAGGTGGTTGCATGGGAGGTGCGCCGCAGTGACCATGTGGCCCGCCAAGGTGGCGACGAGTTTGGTGTCTTGCTGCCCAGCTGTACCCTTTCACAGGCACGCAAAATTGCTGAATCATTGCGTCTTGCGGTGGGGGATGTCTCTGTTACCCATCAAGACAAGAAGTATACGGTCACCCTGAGTATTGGTGTTACGACATTCAATGAACTCGATTCCCATGTGGATGACGTATTGGCACGCGCAGATGCCGGTAGTTACGAAGCGAAAGATAAGGGGCGTGATGGGGTGGTAGTGAATATTCCCCCTACAAATAATGGTGAGGTGGCGCTATTTGACTCCCCGTAATACTTTCCAAAGGGGTTTAATTAAGTTTTTACTCATGCGATTAATTGACTGTTCACTCTCGTCAACATGAGTCGACAAATCTCGTCCAGCAGTAGAGTATAAGCAGATGCTGAACTTGTTGTTTTAATCCAGTCAGAAAGAGATACATAAGTGAACCTACTTGAACTGTTTGCCCGCACGCTGGATGTCACGCTGCCAGTTTTCGCGATGGTGTTTGTTGGCCTGGGGCTAAAGCGGTTGAGATGGATCGATAGTGCCTTTGTATCTACTGCCTCCGCCTTAGTTTTCAAAGCAACACTGCCCACACTTATTTTCCTCAGCTTGATCAAGGCCGATTTGAGCGTTGCCTTAGATGTATCGCTGATGCTGTTTTTTGCGGCCGCTACGTTGAGCCAGTTTCTGCTTAGCTGGGCTTGGGCGCACTATCGAGTTGAACGTAAAGATCGCGGCATCTATGTGCAAGGCGCCTTTCGGGGTAATTGTGGGGTCGTAGGGCTGGCACTAGCCGCTGGCATGTATGGTAACTACGGCCTTTCGGCGGGAAGCCTGCTGTTAGGCGTGGTGATCGTCATGTATAACGCGCTTTCGGTGGTAATACTGGCCTTTTACCAGCCTGGTCAGTCAACCGATTGGCGGAGTTTGCTTAAACATGTCGCCAAGAACCCGCTGATTCTTTCAGTATTTGTCGCACTGCCGTTCACCACACTTTCAATCCCACTGCCAAGCTGGCTGATTACCTCTGGGGATTACTTTGCTTCCCTGACGTTGCCGTTGGCGCTGATATGTATTGGCGCAACGCTTTCTGTCTCTAGTATGCGTGACAGCAGTAAAGTAGCGTTAAGCGCCAGCTGGATGAAGATGGTCGTGCTGCCCGCTATCTCCACCGCCGCTGCTTGGCTAGTGGGGTTTTCAGGCGCTCAATTGGGCTTGCTGTTCCTGTTCTTTGCCAGCCCTTCAGCCGCGGCAAGTTTTGTGATGGTGAAAGCGATAGGCGGCAACGTAGCGCTAGCGGCCAATATCATCGCGATCACCACCCTGATGGCCAGCATTACCGTCACGCTGGGCATCTTCGCGCTTCGCTTACTCGGTTGGATCTAAGCGCTAATCCAAAAGTAAGCAACCCGGTTGGCCCTACCCAAGCGGACGCGTTATACTACGCGCCCGCAAGATTTAGGCCGCGCCTAAGTCCCTGTAGCTCAGTAGGATAGAGCAGCCGCCTCCTAAGCGGCAGGTCGCAGGTTCGACTCCTGCCAGGGACGCCAACGGGCTGTTTTGAGAAGGCCTGACTAAGCCAGAAAATATGTGTAACACTCTGAAAGACTCCATTTTTTAGCTCCTCACTGTTCCTCAAGATTCCTTTCAAAATCATCTGCAAGTGGTATACAGAATGGCATATATTCCCCATTCGAAGATGCCAATAGCCTGCTTCGCTTTTCCGAATAGGTAGCGCTGAAAACACTGGCGAGATGAACTGCGCCACAAAATCCGATGCATGCACAAACCGTAGCGCGTGGTAACGAGAAGGCGAGTTCAGCGAGCCTTTCGAGGCACCCGCGGAAGGCGTCGGAACGACGCCCAGTGGCACATCATCGACACCAGCACCAAACCCACAACCCGGCACCGCTGCGCGCTGCTCCAGCGCAAATGGAGTATGTTCCGAGCCTGGACGACTTGGATAGCGCCCAAGCCTAACCTCAGCCATTTGCCAGCGTATAGCCAAAGCCCCACCCTGTGCGGGGCTTTCTCATTTTAAAGCATTAGCGAGGCTTACAGCGGCACATAGCGGCTATATGGGATGGTTGCCAAGGGGTATGCCCCCCAGGCCGCCGCACCCTACGGCGCGTTGTCCCCCACCCGCCTGAGGTGTTCGCTTGTGGGGCAGTTCTTCATGCACCCCTTCAAATTAGCCAAAACCCGCGTTTGCTAGGCTGTAGGCGGGATTTGAGTGCATGGGAGTCATGCGAAATCATGCGGAATTTGATACTGCTGGTTAGAAAAAAATAGTTTTTTCCTTGGTATTTTCCTCTCAATATTATTAGTCTTAAAATTTAGTTCTGGTTGTTCCTGGCAAAGCCCTAGCAGCAAAAAAATATTAATAGGAGTCGGTTAGATCGAGAAGAGCTGCTAGATATACTTTATTAGTTGAGTTTATAAATTATAAATAAGAGGTTTGAATGATTACCCTTACACAAGGTGAAAAGGCCCTAGCCCGAATTTCTCACGGGGTATAAAAGAAAGCGGCTGAAAGTGTTAACGTTTCAGGGCCTTACACCAAAAACCAACACCAACAGCCGCTTCCA
>NZ_JBNNIW010000050.1:0-19760 GCF_050269715.1 Halomonas sp. NPDC076908
GGCATCGTGCGCAAGACGCTCGAACGCCTCGATGGCGTGGGCGAGATCCAGACCAATATCGCCAGCCACCGCGTCAGTGTGACCATCGAGGCCGGTGGCCCCGATGGTGAGGCGCTGAAGCGCGCCGTCGAGGGGGCCGGCTATGACGTGGCCGCCGTGCAGACCGAGGAGCAGGAGGCGGGCGACGGCGACGCCGAGATCGAGGAGGCCTACCTCGCCCAGGCGCGCAAGCGCCTGATCATCGCCGGCATACCCGCCACCCTGATCATGCTGTTGATGATGCCGCACATGTTCTGGCAGCCGATCCCGGGCTACCTGGCCATCGTCGCCCTGCTGGCCTTCCCGGTGATCTTTCTCTACGGCGGCGCCGCCACGCACCGCTCGAGCTGGCGCTCGCTGAAGAACGGCACCTTCAACATGGACGTGCTGATCTCCATGGGCAGCCTGCCGCCCTACCTGATCGGCCTGGTCGGCTTCATTACCCCCATGACCTCGTTCATCGAGATGGGCGCCACCATCATGACCTTCCACCTGCTGGGGCGTTACCTGGAGGCCCTGGCCAAGGGGCGCGCCTCCCAGGCCATTCGCCGCCTGCTGACCCTGGGCGCCAAGACGGCCCGGGTGGAGCGCAACGGTGAGGAGGTCGAGGTGCCGGTCAAGGAGCTGGCGCCCGGCGACATCATGATCGTGCGCCCCGGCGACAAGGTCCCCACCGACGGCGAGGTGGTCGAGGGCGAGAGCCACCTCGACGAGTCCATCGCCACCGGCGAATCGATCCCGGTCTACAAGAGCCCCGGCGACAGCGTGATCGGCGCCACCATCAACAAGGAGGGGCGCCTGCGGGTCAAGGCGACCCGGGTCGGCGGCGACACCTTCCTCGCCCAGGTGGTGCGCCTGATCGACCAGGCCCAGGGCTCCCGGGTGCCGATCCAGGAGTTCGCCGACCGCATGACCGGCCGCTTCGTGCCGGCGGTGATCCTGATCGCCCTGGCCAGCCTGGTGGTGTGGCTGCTCATTCCGGACGCCCTGCGCCCGATCCTCGACTGGGGCGCGACCTTCCTGCCCTGGGTCAACCCCGAGGCCGCCACCCCGGTGCTGGCGATCCTGGCCGCCGTGGCGGTGCTGGTCATCGCCTGCCCCTGCGCGCTGGGCCTGGCAACGCCCACGGCGCTGATGGTGGGCTCCGGCATCGGTGCCGAGCGCGGCATCCTGATCCGCTCCGGCGAAGCGATCCAGACCTTCAAGGACGTCAAAGTGATGGTGCTCGACAAGACCGGCACCATCACCCGCGGCGAGCCGAAGCTCACCGATGCCGTCACCGCAGAGGGTGTCGAGGAAACGTACCTGCTGACCCTCGCCGCGAGCGTGGAGAACGCCTCGGAACACCCCATCGCCCGGGCCATCGTCGAGGGTGCCAAGGAACGCGATGTAAAGCCCCGAGACGTCAGCGAGTTCCGTTCCACCGGAGCGCGGGGCGTCTCGGGCAAGGTGGGCGATGAAACCGTGCTGATCGGCAATCGTCGACTGCTGGAAGAGGAAGGCGTGACAGGCCTTGAGGCTCTTGATGACGCCATGGCAGAACTTGAGGGCAAGGGGCGCACCGTAGTGATCGTCGCCGCCGACGGTCAGGCCCTGGGCCTGGTGGCAGTGGCCGATACCCTCAAGGAAAAATCCGTAGAGGCCATCCGCGGCATGCATGAACTGGGCCTGCACGTGGTGATGATCACCGGCGACAACGAGCGCGCCGCCCGTGCCGTAGCAGACGAGGTGGGCATCGACGAGGTTCAGGCCGGGGTGTTGCCGGAAGGTAAGGTCGATGCCATCCGCAAACTTCAGGAGAAACATGGCAACCACGTGGCCATGGTCGGCGACGGCATTAATGATGCTGCGGCGTTGAAGCAAGCCAACGTTGGCATAGCTATCGGCGCGGGAGCAGATGTGGCCATTGAGGCCGCCGATGTGACCCTGGTGCGTGGCGAACTGACCGCCGTGGTGGACGCCATGCACCTATCTCGCGCCACCTTCGGCAAAATCGTCCAAAACCTGATCTGGGCCAGCGCTTATAACGTGGCAGCCATTCCCATCGCCGCGATTGGTCTGCTGCACCCGATGATCGGCGTCATCGCCATGACCGCAAGCTCTCTCTCCGTCATTGGCAACTCGCTGCTACTCAAGCGGCGCTTCGCCACAAACAACCCACAAGGAGACGCCAAATGAACCGCATTCACCACTGGATGATGACTATTTGCTTGGTAATGATGGGCGTCGCCATGGTACTGCTGATGTGGCGCGCGCAGCCGATCGGCGGCGGAGTCTGGCTGCTGCTCTTACCAATGGGGCTCTGCCTGGGGCTACACCTGTTCGTGCATCGCCACAGCCAGCACCACGACGAATGAGTAGCCCGCCATGGCGATGGCTAACGTGGCGCAAAAGCTCCAGACCCTGGAAATAATAGGGCCGGTGTTCATTCATGCGTGTCTTTGGTGGCAAGCACTTGCTGACCTAAAGCGGTTAATCGGTATTTTTGTAGGCGACTTCGGGGCTTGTCAGGAACCGTCATCTCGATTAAGCCCTGTTTCATTGCGATTTGCTGATAATATTCTCTGAAATGCTTCTCGTCTTGCAGCCCCAACGCAGCCATCAATTCGGCTCTTCCCACCTCACCTTCAAATGACTTGAGCAGACGTAAAATCTCGGGGGTGACTTCGGGGGTGACTTCGGGGGTGACTTCGGGGGTGACTTCAGTCACTGCCTCTTTATCAACTGCAAACCCCTCGTGAACGGGTAAGCGAATCAAAAAGTAACTGCGTTCATCGTCGGTTTCGAACACCGGCTCTGGAGAACCGTTCGCCTTCATAACCCGAAGGATTTTAGGCACTCCCGTTGAACGGCCTTCAGTTAAATCCAGCTCTTTTAAAAACTCACCGATACGCCGGTTGCGGTAACGACGGCTGACTGCTTTGCCTGCCTGCAGGTCTTGCAAGCGAATAGAGCGGTCTGGCCCTGGGAAGCTGAGCACGACAAGCTCCTGACCATCGATACGAATCTCAATGGGCTCGCGAATTTCATAAGAACGGTGATACACCGCATTCACCACCGCTTCTTCAATGGCGACCAGCGGAAAATTCCAGAAGCGCTCGGCCTCAGGACGATCAGCGTGTTTGGTTACGCCCTCTTTTAAATAGTTGCGGTTAATGTAGTCCAATGCCGAACGGGTTATACGTCCCAGCGGGCCCTTGAATACCTTCTCTTCAAAGTGGTCGCCACCGGCACCGTCTGGAAAATACACCACATCTATCTGAGTCGCAGGGAAAAACTGCTCTGGATGCTCGTTAAAAAATAACAGGCCCACATTTTTGGGAAAGGCCATCTCGCTTGGCCCACCGACCACATTCATTCGGCGGCCCAAGGTTTCAATATCAAGCTCTCGGGCTTCAGCCGCTAATTCGCTGCCAATATCGTGCAGAAAATCACGCATCAGATAGGGTGAAAGGTCGCTTAAATCCGCCGTTTGGCGATAGCGATCATCAAAGGGCACGGTTGCCGCCAAACTTAGCAGCTCGCGCTCATCCCGCCCCGATGCTTTTACCGTACTGGTATGTTTGCGCAAGTAATAGGCCCAATCACTCTTTTTACCCAAGCTGGTTTTGGCTTTATAGGGACGTGTTTCTCCACCCGGGGCCCAAAGCACCAAAATGGTTTTTCCCTGAATTTCATAGGTAGCGGTTAACGGATGATAGTGCGGCGCAATCGCTGAATGCCCGAGATTTAGCAACTCCTTTTGAATGACATCGATTTGCTCGGGTAATAAACCGGCAGGTGGCAACTGTGGTTGGCCATTCTCTTCCGCAACCCCCACTAGGACATAACCGCCACCCAAGTTGTGAAAGTCGTTAGCGAAGGCACATAAGGTATGCAGGATGGATTCAGGGTTCCAACCTTCTTTGTATTCAATTCGCTCACTTTCCACCGTGCGGTGATGGAGCAAGTCATCAATATTGATGGGGAGTTTAGGAGTCATGCCGCTTGTTCAAGCGTTTGGTTGACGTCATACCGCACATGTTAAGGCCTTATAACGTTTAAGTTAACCTCATGATGTAGAACGGTACATGTAAATGCAATTATGGGTAAATGGTATCAGCTTGGTAATTTTCTCTGCGGGGTTTTGTTTTGCTGTCAACGTCTCCATTGAATATGCCATGGCTTAGCAGCTGGTGCTTACTAGTAAACTGGTCTATTCTGATCACCACTGTTTAAATGACTGCATTCAAAGGAGTTTGCTCTATGGCGTATGAAACGCTTTTTACACCGACTAATTTAGGTAGCCTATCAATTCCTAACCGCATCATCATGGCGCCGCTGACACGCTCGCGTACGCCGGATAGCATACCGGGCAAGATGCAGGAGGCCTATTACGGTCAGCGCGCGGGCGCGGGGTTGATTATCAGCGAAGCCACCAATATTTCTCCCACTGCACGTGGCTATGTATATACGCCGGGCATTTGGACCGATGAACAGGAAACTGGTTGGAAAGGCGTCGTCAGCGCCGTTCATGCCAAAGGTGGTCGTATTGCGCTACAGCTGTGGCACGTTGGGCGTGTTTCTCATGAAATGGTTCAACCTGATGGCCAACAGCCGGTAGCACCGAGTGCTTTGAAGGGCGAAGGCGCCCAGTGTTTTGTAGAGTTTGAAGATGGCACCGCCGGTCAACACCCCACCAGCACTCCGCGGGCGCTGGAAACCGATGAGATCCCCGGCATTGTTGAAGACTACCGCCAGGCAGCTGAGCGTTCCAAACGCGCTGGTTTCGATATGGTCGAAGTTCACGCGGCGAATGCTTACCTGCTTAACCAGTTCCTGGCGACCGGTACCAATAAGCGTACCGATCAGTACGGCGGTTCTTTAGAAAACCGCGCGCGCTTCCCGCTGGAAGTCGTTGATGCAGTTATCGGGGTGTTTGGCGCTGAGCGGGTCGGCATCCGTATGACACCATTTATTGAACTGTTTGGTTTGACCGACGACGAGCCGGAAGCCATGGCCTTCTATATGGCTGAGCAGCTCTCCAAGCGCGGTTTGGCTTACTTACATCTGAACGAGCCTAACTGGGCCGGTGGCGACATCACCTTCCCTGACGGTTTCCGGGAGCAGATGCGCGAACGCTTTAGCGGCAGCCTGATCTACTGCGGTAACTACGATGCAGAGCGCGCTGAAGCCCGCATTGGCGAGAATACCACCGACGCCGTTGCCTTTGGCCGCCCCTATATCGCTAACCCAGATTTGCCCGAACGCTTCCGCGTTAATGCGCCGCTCACCGAGCCGAACCATGAAACCTTCTATGGTGGAGGCGAGAAAGGCTATACCGACTATCCGTTTATGGATAACGGATACGACCGCAAGGGTTAAAACGGCATGCATTTAGTGTATTGCTGAACCCTTATCGCTGAAAAGCATCACTTAGGTGATGCTTTTTTTATCTCCGTTTGTTTACAAACACTGCTAGGCTGTTGATTCTTTCGTTTTAAGCGCGCCCATTTGGCGGCTTAACCGGCGTTAACGCATAATTTGATAAAAAAGAACTATTTGCGGGCTTAGCTGAATTTCAAGGAGAGAGGTGGAAGATGGAAAATACATCAACGGTGACACTGTTGGCGAGCGGGTCGTTAATCTTAGGCCTGATCGCAGCGGGGCTGTTTTTCTACTTCATGCTCTCCCAGCGGCGTAAACGCTCCAAAAAAGAGTCTATGCACATAGAGCAACCCCCGGCTAACGCCACGTTAGAGCCCGCTGCTCCAGAGCCGCCAGTGAACAATGAGGAACCAAAAACGTCGTTTAAACAGCATTCGCTGTTTGTGGTATTTGATAACCCCTCGCCAGAGACGACTCAGCAGCTAACCGATTGGCTGCACCAAGTAGAGGCCAAATACGACCCGTTAACTAAGGTTTATCATGTACCGGGCAAGCAACCCTCTAATCCAGTGACGATTGCCAATGCCTTTCTACCCGGCGAAATGCCGGATCTTTTTCGCGATTCCAATCACGAAGTGAAAGGCATTAGCCTGCTGGTGAAACCCCCACTGCGTAAGCGTCGCAACCAGCAGATGATCGTTTTTGTGGATTTAGCCAAGCAGGCCACTGAGATTTTTCAGGGCGAGCTACTTGATGCTGATCGAGAGCCCGCCACTGAAGTTACTTATCAACGCATTATTGGTTAAGGCTACTTATACCACCCCTTGGCTGCGCAGGTAGTCGTCATAACTACCGCTGAAATCGACAATGCCTTCCGGCTGCATATCAATAATACGCGTAGCCAGTGAAGAGACAAACTCGCGGTCGTGGCTGACAAATAGCAGCGTGCCGGGGTAGTTCTCCAGAGCCAGGTTCAACGCTTCGATAGACTCCATATCCAGGTGATTGGTTGGCTCATCCATCAGCATTACGTTGGGCTGAGTAAGGATTAACTTACCGAACAGCATGCGACCCTGCTCGCCACCGGAAATCACTTTCACCGATTTACCAATGTCATCGCTGGAAAACAGCATTCTCCCCAGGGCTCCGCGAACCACCTGTTCGCCGCCATTGGTCCAACTCGACATCCACTCAAACAGCGTCGCATCGACGGCAAAATCGTCGCTGTGATCCTGGGCAAAAACACCTACGTCAGCGGCTTCCGTCCACTTCACTTCGCCAGCATCAGGATGTAACTCACCGGCCAGTGTTTTAAGCAGCGTGGTTTTACCAATACCGTTAGGGCCGATAATCGCAATTCGCTCACCGGCCTCAACGGTCATGGAAAACCGCTCGAAAAGCGGCTTCTCGCCGTCGTAGCTCTTGGTAATAGCATCGACATTGACGGCGTTACGGTGAATTTTCTTAGCCTGATCGAAACGGATAAACGGGCTGACACGGCTGGAAGGTTTGATATCCTCAAGCTTGATTTTATCGATTTGACGCGCCCGAGACGTGGCCTGCTTAGCTTTCGAGGCGTTGGCAGAGAAACGGCTCACAAACTGCTGCAGCTCGGCAATCTGCGCTTTCTTCTTGGCATTATCAGAGTGTTGACGCTCCCGCGCAGCGGTAGCCGCGGTCATGTAATCATCGTAGTTACCCGGGAACAGGGTGATCTCGCCGTAATCCAGATCCGCCATATGCGTACAGACACTGTTTAGGAAGTGGCGGTCGTGGGAGATAATAATCATGGTGCTGCTGCGGGCTTTAAGAATGTCTTCCAGCCAGCGGATGGTGTTGATATCCAAATGGTTGGTAGGCTCATCCAGCAGCAGTACATCCGGGTCTGAAAATAGCGCCTGGGCCAGCAGTACACGCAGCTTCCAGCCAGGCGACACTTCACTCATTGGGCCGGTATGTTGCTCAATGGGAATCCCCAAACCCAGCAGCAGTTCGCCCGCGCGTGACTCAGCGGTATAACCGTCAAGCTCCGCAAAGCGGACTTCAAGGTCAGCAACGGCCATGCCGTCCTCTTCGCTCATTTCTGCCTGGGAGTAAATGCGCTCACGCTCAGCAGCCACTGACCAGAGTTCGACATTGCCCATGATCACCGTGTCGATGACGCGCTCGTTTTCAAACGCAAACTGATCCTGACGCAGCTTACCCAACCGCGTGCTGCTATCCAGCATCACCTGGCCGGAAGAGGGCTCCAAATCGCCACCGAGGATTTTCATAAAGGTGGATTTGCCGCAGCCGTTAGCGCCAATCAGGCCGTAGCGGTTGCCGTTATTGAATTTAACAGAGACATTTTCAAATAGGGGCTTGGCCCCAAACTGCATGGTGATATTGGCGGTTGCGATCACAAAAGGAGCCCGGTTAGCGTGTGCAAAGGTTGGCGATTCTACGCGCTATTGAGCGTGTATTCATCCATCATCCGTTAGGAGGTTCACGCCTTCGCTGGGATATCCAGTAGAAAGCGTTCACCATCAAGCGCTTGGCGCAATCGGGTGGCAAGAATATCGACGATGCATGGGTGCTCGCCCACTAGCGTTGTCGTGACGACTTGAAGCGCTGAGTGGCGCTCCTCAGCAGCCGCGCAAATCTCGGCAATATCGCCACCTTCCCCCGCATGGCGCCCCGGTGAAAGAAACAGCATCGCCAAGATCACTGGACCAGAGTTGAACTCCGGTAGCGCCAGCAACTTTTCCAACAGCGGCTCGTTAAAGCGGTATTCATCACCTTCACGGCGCTCCATAGAGGCAGCCGCGACACAGGCCACCTCATCGCCAAGCAGCACGCTAAGCTGGCCTGCCAAGCGGTTACGCACAGCAGTAACCTCAGGGATCGGGCTGCCGTGATCCACCAGCGCTACATGCGGCTGAGTACCTGCTCGAAGCTTGTCGCGCACGTTACCGGCCAGCAGATTCGCTAAGCGCAGATCATTATTTCCAAGCTCATCCACCAGCGGCTGGGCAATGCGCACCTTAACGTGAGGAAAACGCGCTTGCATCGTCGCCATGCGCTCAGGCAGGTAGTCAGTCAAGGCTTTGCTGGGGCCAAAAAAGAACGGCACCACCACAATCTCTGTTACCCCCTGCTCGGCGCTCCGTTCAACCGCAGGGCCCAGCGTGATGGCAGGAATGCCCTCTACCTCTTTCGCGGGAATCTTGTTGGAGTGCAGCAGCGAAGCCGCCTGCACGGTTTCACCTATGTGCTCGCTTAGCAGTGCCGCTACGTGGCGCAAGTTAAGCGTTGCCTGCGCTCGTAGCGAGCCATTATCGACCAGAAAAATCGCGCGCATGCTTGCCTCTGTTAGTGTGGGTTGAATGAGCTGTTAAGTAAGTGATTACCAATGACATGATAAGATGGCTGTTTTACAAAAGTAGCTACTAACTATGTTGATGGGTGACGATATGTTGCTTGATAACGATGCTTGATACCACTGCGCTTAATCAGCAAAGAAACTTCTTCGAGGGCCATGCGGATATATGGCTATTCGGCTATGGGTCGCTGATATGGAAAGCCGATTTTGCCTACATAGAGCGCCGCCCGGCTTATATTCATGGCTGGGAGCGACGTTTTTGGCAGGGCTCCCACGATCACCGTGGCACCCCTGAAGCGCCAGGGCGGGTGGCGACGCTAATACAGGCCAAGGATTCGATTTGCTACGGCATGGCCTACCGCATTACTCCAGAAGTGCTGGCGCCCCTGGATGTGCGGGAGAAAAACGGTTATTTGCGGGAAAAAGTACCGCTAACGTTTCTAGATGAGAATGGCGGTGCTACTGAGCAAAGCGAAGGGCTTATTTATCTGGCCAGCGAGGACAATCCGGCTTTTCTAGGTGAGGCGCCCCTTGCCGATATCGCTCAGCAAATCGCCAGCGCTCATGGCCCAAGTGGCCCTAACAAAGAGTACTTACTCAATCTTGCTACCGCGCTACGTGAACTAGGCGCGAGAGACGCGCATATCTTTGACCTGGAGCAGCAACTGAGCCGTTTTTAACTCTACCAGTAGCGCGGGTAGCGGCGGTGCCGGGCAAGGTTATTGACCAATATGGCGATGACCAGCATCACTACACTGCCCGCGCCAATCGGTAACAGCGGGTACCACCAACCCAGTTGGTGGATGCTAGCTCCGCCGCCTACCGCAATCAGCGCAGCCGCCGCTCCCGGTGGATGTACCGTGTGAGTCAATTGCATAACCAGTATCGACAGCGATACGGCAAGAGACATTGAGAGCGGTGTTGCCCCCAGCAGTTGGTAGCAAGCGACGCCGATACCTGCGGATAGCACGCTGCCAAATAGCACGTGGCTTGGCTGAGCAAAGGGACTTTCAGGAGCAGCATAGATAAGCACTGACGTCGCCCCGAAGGAGCCTACGATCAGCAGTTGTTGCGAGAGCCAAGCCGAGCTTAACCAGCAGATAACCGCCATACCGCTAAAAGCGCCGATCCATGACCACAGCGCATCCTGCCAACCCACTCGGGCGCGCTTAATTCGTTGACCCCGCATCTTGCCAAGATAGGTTTTCATTACACTCGCTTTGCACAAAATAAGTGCAAATGATGACAAAATGCACCAAATAAGCAAATGACAATCCATCATGCCCTTGATGAAACTGGCTCAAGGGCGCTACTTCAAAGGTAAAGCCACCCTTTACTACATCATCAACCACGAGAGAATAAACAGCCCCAATAAGGTACGAAATATACCCCCTATCAGCGAGCCGCGCAGAAATGCACGCACACCGCCGAACAGAATCAATAGGCCAATGACCAGCACGGCAATGCTAAAAAAAGAGTCGTTGATTCCCAGAGAACGGGTTAAGCCATCGATAAAATCGCCAAAGGCACCAAAGAAATTGGTAAATATGCCCAATAAGAACTCAACCATCACGCGGATTGCTTCGCCAATGGTCTCGCCTATTTCGTCAAAAAATCCGTTTGCCTGCATTGCGTTTGCTTGCATTGATAGTACCCAAGGCTGAGAAGGATAAGCTTGGCATTGTCGGTTAAATACGCTGGCTGAGCAAAACAGAACAGATTCTCTCTGCTTTACCCCCCATCTTTTTAGCGCCTTCTCAACCATGCAACTACTATAGAGGCTATAAAGCGTTCATTTAAACCACATGCTCGCCATATCGACGGTGATCATCATGACGCAGCCCTATCCACTTGCCGATAAGCTTCTCGCCAGCACTCACCGGGTGGAAAACCAACCGCCGCCGCTTGAGAACTACAACAGCTACACCGCTGATCGCGTGCTTCAAGAAGGCGTCAAACGTGAAGGGATAACGGACGACACCTCTCTCAAGACGTTTGGCTTTTGGGCAGACTCTGCCAAAGCTATCGCTTTGGGGTTTGATGCTAATCGCTATCCACCACAGTTGATGACCCATGACCGGCAAGGGCATCGGATCGATTTAAGGTAGCGGCGTAATGGAGACTCACATAGCGGCGCGCCTTTTTCGCGAATCGCCTATCAACGCCATCTGGGAAGGAAGTGGAAATGTGCAGTGTCTGGATAGCCTGCGCGCGATTGAAAAACAGCCCGAGGAGCTCGACACCTACTTCGCTGAACTTGCCAATGCACAAGGCGCTGATGCGAATCTTGACCGCTTTATCTACCAATGACAGCGGCAGATGCAGGATACCCAAGCGCTCCAGTACCGTGCCCGCCAGCTGGCGGACGGCATGGCCCTGGCGTTACAGGGCTGGATTGCACGGCAATCATTGAGCGTGCCCAGCCCGTGGAATAAGCGTTCACGACTATGGTGGCCTTCCATGCTAAAACTGATCGCGTAAAACTACTCACATTAAAAAACTATTTACATCCTGAATTAAAAACCAGCAACAACGTGATAGCGGGAGAGTTTGATGCATTGCTAGTCCCAACCATGACAAGTTCGGGCAGGCTTCCGGTAAGATATAAAACACTCCACCACAGGCGTGTTTTATGCTTAACCAGCGTGCATTAACCTACCTAAATGAAGTCATCCGCCGCGGCTCGCTCAGGCGAGCCGCGGCCCATCTAAATGTCGATGCATCCGCCATCAGCCGTCAATTAAAAGCGTTGGAAGAAGAGTTGGATACGCAGTTATGCGAACGGCACGGGCGCGGTATGCGCGCAACCGCTGCGGGGCAGCTACTGGTGCATCACTTCCATGCCCAGCGGGCATCTGAAGAGGCAGTGCTTTCTCAGCTCATGGCACTTCAGGGCCTAGCGAAAGGGGAAGTGCGTATTGCTGTGGGAGAAGGATTTATCGCTGATCTGATCGCTGCTCCGTTAGGTACTTTTATGTCAGCGTTTGCAGGTATCAATGTCGAAATCCGCATGGCGGGTGTCAATGAAGCGATGTCGTTACTCAAAGATCGCGAAGTGGATATAGCGCTACTTTATGCACCGCCGGTAGACCCGCAGCTTTTCTGCCATGTAGAAACGCGTCAGCCGCTCGATGTTATTGTCCCTCCCAGTCACCCGTTAACTACGCTGGATCGTCCAGTGACGCTACATGATTTAAAGGAGTGGCCCCTGGCATTGATGGACAACCCTTTCGGCATGCGGCAAATGGTCAATATGGTGGCCCACCAGGAGCGGATTCATCTCGAAGCACGCCTGCATACCAACTCTGTATCGGTGTTGAAGAATTTTGTCCGTTCAGGCATCGGCGTTACGTTCATGCCTGAGCTTACCGTGATGGATGAAATAGAGCGTGGCGAAATTTTCACACTGCCGATGCACTATCCGGTCATGAATGGTACCCGTGCTCAAATTGTCAGCCTGAAAGGACAAGAACTGCCGGTCGCATCAACCACCTGTATTGCTCATCTACAGAAAGGCATGCGCTTTTTCGCGGCCGATGCGCCACGTTTGTTGCAATAAAAGCCACAGTTTAGGTATTGCATAGTCAACACCTCAATCCATAATCTTTCAGTAGGCACTCCTTATAAATCTAATAACGCGCCCATAGCGCCTAATAGCTCACGACAATAAACCAGGAGACTATCTATGTTTAATAAGCTTGTGTTTAAACAACTTGGGCTTGCTCAACCTATGTTTACACCTAAACGACTCATTTCAGCGTGCCTGATTGGCTCTGCATTGATGGCGGGAAACAGCTTTGCGGCGACCACGATCAATCTGAGCTACAACGGTGCCCCTGACCCGGAAAAGAATGCTGTCCACGTCTTCGCCACCAACCTAAAGGAACTGGTAGAGGAGAAGACCGATAACCAGGTCGAGTTAGCGCTATACCCCAACAGCATGCTGGGCGAAGAGCAGGAGCGCATGGAACAGACCATGAACACGCCGATGCTCAATGTGGCATCATTTGCAGGCGTGTCCCCTCTCGTCGATGAGATCTTTGTCAGCGCCATTCCGTTTCTATTTGATGATTTTGCGGCAGCGCGCAGCTTCTTCGATGAGGGTGAGTATTGGCAGGAAGTCAGCAATGCCCTGAACGAGCGCGCCGGTATCGATATGCTTGCGGTTGTCGAAGAAGGGGGCTTTTTGGCTTTCACCAATAACGAAAGACCTATCAGCCACCCTGACGACTTTGAAGGGCTACGTTTCCGGGCCATGGACCCCAGCCAAGTAGCACTCTACGAAGCCTTCGGTGCATCCGGCACACCTATTCCCTGGACAGAAACCTACATGGCACTGCGCACAGGGGTGGCCAACGGCCAAATGAACCCGCCGATGTATATTATTCTGGGTAGCCTTTTTGAAGTGCAGGACTACCTGACCCTCGCCAATATCCAGTACTCCAACCAGTTCCTGGTGGGCAACAGCGAAATGATCGCAGGTTGGGATGATGAGCTTCGCAACGCCTTTATGGAGGCCGTCGCCGAAGCTAATCGCAATGCCCGTGAACACAACGAGGAGCAGGTAGAAGCGCGGATTGCCTACCTGGAAGAGCAAGGCATGGAGGTGATTCGTCCTTCCGAAGAGGAGCTCACCGCTTTCCGCGATATTGGCCAACCCGCATATCTTGAGTGGCTAGGGGAGCGAGATATCGAGCAACGCTGGATAGATATGGCACTGGAAGATGCGGGTATGAGCGATCTGCTCGACTAACGGCTGCTCACACCGTTGCTACGAAAGGGGCTGGCAACTTACCGGCCCCCATTTTCTATGTTTAATGTTCTCGTGCTTATCGTTTCTGTGCTTCATGGAAGGCTGCCATGTTTAATACACTTCGATCCCGTCTACTTGATATCAGCCGCCCTATTACGCTGACCCTGGCGGGCGGGCTACTATCCCTCAATATTGCTGCCATTCTGTTTGGGGTGTTTGCCCGCTATATCGCCGGTGGCGCGCCGATCTGGACAGACGAGCTCTCACGCTTTTTGATCATCGCCACCGTTATGCTCGCGGCTGGCGTCGTCTGGTCGGAAGGGGGCCACATGCGCGTTGGCTTGTTAGAGAAACTACTGCCCACACCTTTCGCTCGTTTGCTCAATGTGTACCAATGGCTACTCACCCTGACAATTGCATCAGGGGGTGCATGGGTAAGCTATCGCTATGCACTTTCGGTCAGCATGTTTACCACGTCCGGACTCGGCATTAGCCGTACGGTGCCTCTACTCTCGCTACCCATTGGCTTTTTGCTACTGGCTTGGCATGCGCTTCTCTATGGCCCTGCGCCGCTCAAGACCGTCGAGGACACTCCATGCAAAACCGTTGAGGACTCCCTATGATTGTGACTATGCTGGCGGTTTTCCTCGGCCACGTTTTGCTTGGGCTGCCCCTGTTCATCGCACTGCTTACCACGGCGATAGTGGGCTTTCTTTTTGTCGACCCCTCGATGATTCCGCGTATGCTGCCTCAGCAATTCTTTAGCGGTATCAATGTATTCTCCTTGATGGCTATTCCGCTATTCATCTTTGCTGGCAACCTAATGAATGTCAGCGGCTTAACCGAGCGTTTAATGGGTTTCGCCCGCCTGATAGTCGGGCATTTACGGGGCGGCATGGGCCACGTCAATGTGGTGTCGAGCGTTTTCTTCGCTGGCGTCAATGGCTCAGCGGTGGCGGACACCTCGGCACTGGGGTCGCTGTTAGTACCTGCCATGGAGAAGGAGGGCTACTCACGGGCCTTTGCCGCTGGGTTGACCGCCGGTAGTTCATTAATCGGCCCGATTATTCCGCCTAGTATCTTTATGATTCTCTACGCTTCACTGACCAACACCTCGGTAGGCGATCTATTTCTGGCAGGCGTCGTGCCGGGACTGCTGCTGGGTGTTGCCTTTATGGGCATGAACGCCTGGTATGCCTGGCGTCATCGATTACCCAAAAGCGGTCAATTACCCTCAATCGGTCAACTTGGAGTAGCCTTCTTAGCCGCACTCCCCGCTCTGGTTGCACCCTTCATCATCGTTGCAGGCATCGTGCTTGGCTTCGTTACGCCGACAGAGTCAGGCGCGTTGACAGCGCTATATGTAGCCCTGTGTGGCTTTGTGCTGGGCGGGTTACGCTTTAAAGAGTGCTGGCAAGCCATCCTCGATACGGCACGCTTAACTTCAGCAATTTTTCTAATCATGGCGGCCTCGGCGACGATTAGCTGGCTGCTCTCCTATGCTCAAGTGCCCGGCCAATTTGTCTCACTCTTATCTCCTTATATAGATAACGCAGTATTAATCCTACTGCTACTTAGTGCTATCACCTTTATAACGGGCATGTTTATGGAGGAGGTGTCGGCGTTGATGCTACTGACGCCTATCTTTGCGCCAGTCGCTATGATGGCAGGTATCGACCCCATTCACCTGGGCGTCATCATCACGCTGAACATTACTATTGCCTTAATCACGCCACCGCTGGGCGCCTGTGTGTTCGTGGCCGCCGCAGTCAGTCGGCTAGAGATAGTGTCGCTGTTCAGAACTATTTGGCCCTTTGTGCTGACGGCAATTGCGGTGCTTATTCTATTAATCCTATTTCCACCGCTGTCGCTGTGGCTGCCTACTCAGTTTTAATAACCAGTTTTGATAACCAGCTTGGATAACACGATGCCTTTGAACACATTATTGAAGGCTTTGCCGCCTATCCCCAGTCAGCCACCCCCCTGCTGGGAGCAACTGCGCCGTGCGCCTATCGAAGATAACGGCGAGCGCCTGGTACCAATGAGCCTCGCCCCGGCACCAGTCAGCGTATTCCCCGCCTATGCGCGGCTGGGCATTCCTGGTGCAATACCGGAGTGTTTCGTTCGTGAGGGGGTTTATCGGGCGCTACTCGCTGCGGCACGCAGCTTACCCGATGGGATCGGCTTAATCGTACTGGACGGCTGGCGACCATGGCGAGTGCAGCAGTACTTATTTGATACCCTGCATGAAGCGATCCATCATCGCCATCCTGACCTTAGTGAAGCGGAACTACTGGAACGCACAAGAGAGTTTGTCTCGGTCCCTAGCCGTGATCCTTTAGCACCAAGCCCCCACCTCACCGGCGGTGCAGTAGATGTCACGCTATGTGATGCCGATGGACTACCGCTAGATATGGGCACACTGTTTGATGAAGCGCTACCGGCTTCCCATAGCGACTATTTCGAGCATCTGGAAACGCTGACACCACAGCAACATAAGGCACGGGATAACCGCCGACTGCTCTATCACACCATGCACAAACATGGCTTCACTAACCTGCCTAGCGAATGGTGGCACTACGATTACGGCGATCAGTTATGGGCTTACTATGGGTCACATGACTATGCGCAGTATGGCCCCGCCGAGCTGGATACCATTGAAAACCGCTGGCGCCGACAGTTGGGCTAATTATCTACTACAGCTTTCTGGCTCATCCCCCTTAAACAGTGGGCGCCTCAAGCTCCAAGAAGCGCCGTACCCGCTCTGTTTTAGGATTAACGAAAAACTCGCTGGGGTGGGATTTTTCGATAATGATGCCTTTATCAAGAAACACCACCTGATCGGAAACGGCCCGAGCAAACTCCATCTCGTGGGTGACTAACACCATGGTGTAGCCCTCTTTTGAGAGGTCTTTGATGACGCCAAGCACTTCCCCCACTAGCTCTGGGTCAAGCGCAGAAGTAGGCTCGTCAAAAAGCATCACCTTGGGCTGCATGGCAAGCGCCCGGGCAATCGCGACCCGCTGCTTTTGGCCACCTGAAAGCGTGTAAGGATAGTTATCGCGCTTATCCACCATGCCGACTTTCTCAAGTAGCACCATGGCCCGCTCCTCGGCCTCCTTCTTGCTGACGCCCTGAACATGAATGGGCGCCTCGGTGACATTGCGCAGTACGCTTAAGTGGGGCCACAGATTAAACCCTTGGAACACCATGCCTAAGCGCGCACGCATGGTCGCCAGTTGACGACGCGACATCGGTTTACCAGTGTCGCTAACGCCGATGCGGTCGCCAGCGATACGAATATCGCCGCGGTCAGGCTGTTCGAGCCAATTAATACAGCGTAATAGGGTAGATTTTCCGGACCCCGACGAGCCTAGAATGCTCACAACCTCCCCAGGCTGCACATCTAGCGATACGTCCCGTAGTACTTCGATTCCATCAAAGCTTTTAGAGAGATTACGAATACTGACAGCGGCTGTCTCAGGCATTTTCAAATCCTCGCTTGGCGCCAAAACGGCCAATCAATTTAATAAACAGTTCTAAACCAATACTGATCAACCAGTAGAAGCCGATAACCACAATGAACGCTTCCATGGGAATGAAGTAGGTACTCGACAGGCTGCTCGCCGCCGCCGTCAGTTCACGCACCGTTATAATGACTAGGAAGGCGGTATCTTTAAGCAAGATGATCAATTGATTACCCAGCAAGCCGCGGGTTTTCAAAATCAGTTGTGGCAGAATAATGCGCATAAACATGCTGGGCTGCGAAAAACCTTGGGCGATTGCCGCTTCGACTTGCCCTTGAGCAAAGGTAGCGCGGCAGCCGCGCAATATCTCCGCGAAGTAAGCCCCGTGGTACATCACCAAGGCGATGATTCCCGCGGTCCAGGCACTCATTCGAATCCCTGCGCTGGGCAGGCCGTAATAGAGCAGATAGGCCAATATCAAAAATGGCAGCATGCGCATGGCGTCTATAAAGATTCGCAGCGGTATTTTTAAGCGCGGGCGCGAACCCTCTAACAAAAACACGATCCCGCTACCCAATATAAACGCCAGCACTGCAGATAAACCAAATAGCTTTAAGGTGTTATAAAAGCCGTTCAAAAACACATCGTGCGACGACCAAAGAATATCCCAGTTGCTCATAGAGGCTCCCCTTAAATGGCCACGTTAGACGGCCAGTCGACTGGCTTTTCGCTCAGCCAGGCGTTGAAGCCATACCAGCAGACTGATAATCAGCATATACAGGGCCGCTGCCGCTAAAATAGGTGGCAGAGGGTCATAGGTAACCGCGGAAATGCGATTGGTCACGCGTGTTAAATCGACCACGCCAATCACGGCTATGGCAGGGCTGCCTTTAATTAAAAACGACATTTCATTGACCAAGCCCGGTAGGCTGGTGATGGTAATTTGCGGCAGCATAATGCGCCGGAAGTAGACCCATGGGGTCATGCCAACCGCCAGCGCAGCTTCGCGCTGCTCTTTCGAGAAGTTATTAAATGCAGAGCGCCAAATTTCAGCATTAAAGGCGGTGGTATTAAGTGTTAACGCAATAATACCCGCCACGTTGCGATTTAGATTAACGCCCATCGTAGGCGCAGTTAAGAAAATAAACAGCACCAGTGTGACCAGCGGCGTTGCTCGCGCCAGGCTAATATAAACCCCTAATAACTGATGCAGAACAGGGATTTTCGCCACTCGGAGCAAAGCGATTAGCAACCCCATTACCACACCGATGGCTATGGAGATGCCGGATATCCATAGCGTCGTCCAGGCTCCCTGAATGAGCAGTCCCCATGCGCTACTGTCCATGCGTTCCCCTTACTCGCTGGATAAAGACACACAGCCGCTGCACCGTTTATTCGGCGAGCGGCTGTTAAAGTTCACGCCTTACATACCGGCCATTTCGTGGAACTCTTCCACTGAGGTGATGGGGGTTGTCGGTAGGTCATCAAACGACTCACCGAACCACTCTTCCTGAAGCTCGGCTAAGCGGCCAGAGTCACGCAGGTGGCTCATAAAATCGGTGATATAGGCCAGCAGTTCAGGGCTGCTTTTAGGCATTGGCCAAGCCACATAGCCGGGGCCTGAGACAGCCTGGCCTGCTTCAAACACATCGGGGCGTTCACTAATCAGATCATTCACCGGCACGATTGAGTTAATCACGTAATCAACACGGCCATTGGCAAGATCGGCGTAGATCTCTGGGTAGGCTTCATACTCCATTACCTCGCCCAGCTCGCCGCCGCTCTCTTCCAACATGGCTTCGAGTTCTGGCAGACGCGAAAGCAGCGCGCTGCCCGCTTGGACACCTAGCGTCAAACCACTCAAATCTTCAATGCTATTGATACGGTCATCGCCCGCCCGCTTGATGTAGAAGTGCTGGGCAGAGGCAAACGGCGGCGCATAGTTAAATACACGCAGGCGTTCATCCGTTACCGAGGCACCGGTAAGCGCCATATCGTATTGACCTGATGAGACCGAAGCTAACAGCCCTGTCCACGGCAAAATATCCTGACGAACTTCAAAGTCAGCGTACTCCTCAAGCTCAATCAATATATCTTTGATAAAACCATCGGGGTCGCTGCCACTCATAAAATTAAACGGGGCGTAATTATCTTCAGTCGCTACGCTCAGGTAACCACGGCTCTCTATTTCTTCTAAGTCTGCAGCGTTGGCCGTTAATGACATACCGAAAGCAAGAACACCAACGCTTAATACTGAGGTTAAAACAGCTAAGTTCTTCATCACCTTATACCCCTAGAGTAGACAAACATCGTTAGCCGAACGGCTACATGTGGAAGGTGACTTCACCCTAATTTTTTATCCTGCTCTCGATTAGAGCCAGTTGGCGTAAAGTAAAAGGACAGTTGGCTAACATAGAACTGGCACGAAAGATGCTTAGATTAAAGAGAGGACGAGCTTATCTGAAGAGGAATAATGGATGGCAACGCTGTGTCTTGACGTCGACCCGAATGCCGCAGCCTGCCTGCAAGAACAACTGCGTGCAACGCTGCTTGAAGCGATTCACTTAGGTAGTTTGCCCACCGATGATGCGCTCCCCTCCTGCCGTAAACTTTCCCAACAGCTAGGTATTTCCCGTAACACGGTAGCGATTGTTTATGAAAAACTGGTTGAAGATGGCTGATCTTGCCCAGTAACGATGGACACCTCAAGAATGTAATACACTGCAACGAGGTGAACCATGGCAAGATCGACGACATCAATGAAGAAAAAATC
>NZ_JBNNIW010000051.1:0-18239 GCF_050269715.1 Halomonas sp. NPDC076908
TCCACTCGTGTTGGTTGAGATCTTGGTCGTGATCAATCAACAGGATACGCCACCCTTCCTACCTCCTCCCATACACCAGACTTGAGCTTAACTCGGCGCCATGACCGCAATGATCCTACTGGGTGAAAAATGCGGTGGTGACCCTCAACGCATTGCGGTCGCGCAGTCACTGCGTATCATTTTAGTCATTCTTTTTCTGCCACCGCTATTTTGGGCCTATGAAGGCGGAGGTGGAAGTGTCGGCCCCCCGCAAAGCGCGCTTGAGCATGGCTGGATGCTGCTGACAATTCCGCTGCTGCTGCCGCTAGGCCGTTGGCTGCGAATCCCCAGTTCCGCTCTGCTGGCACCTTTACTGATGGCCGCCTTATTATCGGGTTTTGATATTGCCAGTCTCTCCCTGCCTGAGTGGGGAATGAACGCAATGCTATGGGTATTAGGCTGTGCCATCGGCTCGCGCTTTCAGGGCATGACGCGTAAGCTTTTTGGCCGCTATTTATGGCAGTCGGGCGTTGCAACGCTCTTGGCACTACTGGTATTGGCGCTGTTTGCCGAGCTGATTCACCAACTGCTTGGGGTTGGGCGCGATGTGGCGCTACTAGCGCTAGCACCTGGTGGTATTGGTGAGATGGCGATCCTTGCGGTAGCGCTAAATATTGACCCCGTGTTTGTCGCTTTTCACCACTTACTGCGTATGGTAACCCTCATGATCATAGCGCCGTTCTGGGCGCGCTGGCTACTGCGTCGCTCTGCTTCTTAATGCCCCAGATATTCTGATTCATCTATAAAAAAATCCACAGACCGTCAATACCAACGCCAGTTACCCAAGGAAAACTCATGCTATCGCGTGTTTTACAGCCGCTATTTCGCTACTTCGAAACGCGGGTTAATCCCTACCCGGAAGGCGAGGTAGAAACACCACCTAAAGGGCTAATGCCGTTTATTGTGCATTTCTCACGCCCGATGCTGCCACTGCTACTATTAATGACACTGTTTACAGCCCTGGTGTCGGCGGCTGAGGTTGTTTTCTTTAGCTACATGGGTCAGTTAGTGGATTGGCTGGGCAACGTGGAGCGAGCAGGTTTTTGGGCTGAAAACGGGTTATGGCTGGCGGGCCTGGGGCTGTTGATGCTGGTGGGTTTGCCGCTTTTAGTGCTATTGCAGTCACTGGTGACTCACCAAAGTATTTTCGGTAATTACCCGATGATCGGTCGCTGGCTATCCCATCGGCATATGCTTAGCCAAAGCTTGGCGTTTTATCAGGATGAGTTTGCCGGGCGGGTGTCGCAAAAAGTGATGCAAACGGCGCTGGCAATCCGTGAAACCGTCACCAAGGTAATGGGACTGTTGGTCTATGCCATTGTCTACTTCACTGGCGCGGCATTCTTACTTGGTCGAGCAGACCTATTATTGCTCATACCGCTAGCGCTGTGGTTAGTGGGCTATCTGGCGATTATGCGCTACTTCGTGCCGCGGCTGCGCGATGTTTCTATGGCCCAGGCGGATGCCCGCGCCCAAATGACCGGTCGCGTAGTGGATAGCTACAGCAATATTCAAACCATTAAATTGTTTGCCGACACCGAGCGTGAGCAAAGCTATGCCCGGGATGCCATGGAAGGGTTTATGGTGACCGTTCACCGCCAAATGCGGTTGGTGACCATTATGAGTGTAGGTTTGACACTACTTAACACCGCGCTGTTGGTGGGTACGGCGGCCATGGCTATTAGTGCTTGGTACACAGAGGCGATTTCGCTAGGTGTGCTGACCATTGCTATTGCGCTGGTGATGCGTATTCGCTTTATGTCTGACTGGATTTTGTGGGAAGTTGCCGGGCTATTTGAAAATATTGGCACGGTCCAAGATGGCATGAATACCATTGCCCAGGAACCGACTGTACGGGACGCTCCAGGCGCTTTGCCGCTGCAAGTGCCCAAGGGGGAGATTCGTTTTGACGCCATGCGATTTGGTTATGCACAGGCTAAAGGCGAAAGCAAAACCGTGTTTGATGGCTTGAATCTCACCATCGCGCCCGGCGAGAAAATTGGCCTGATTGGCCGCTCTGGGGCGGGCAAATCGACCCTCGCTAATCTGCTGCTGCGTTTTTACGACGTGCAGGGCGGGCGCATTCTAATTGATGGGAAGAATATTGCCGAGGTTACTCAGACCTCCCTACGCCACCAAATTGGTATGGTGACCCAGGATACCTCGCTGCTACACCGCTCGCTGCGCGATAACATTCGCTACGGCAGCCCTCACGCCAGTGATGCGGACGTTTGGAACGCGGTTTGTCGCGCTCATGCTGATAGCTTTATTAATGATCTGGTCGACCCGAAAGGGCGGCGCGGATTAGATGCCCACGTCGGTGAACGGGGCGTTAAGCTTTCGGGCGGCCAGCGCCAGCGCATCGCGATTGCTCGCGTACTGCTCAAAAACGCGCCGATTCTGGTATTGGATGAGGCCACTTCAGCCCTGGACTCTGAAGTAGAAGCCGCTATTCAAGAGCAGTTAGATACGCTGATGGAAGGCAAAACGGTCATTGCCATTGCCCATCGGCTTTCAACCATCGCCATGCTTGATCGTCTCATTGTGGTTGACGAAGGACGTATTGTGGAAACCGGCACGCATCAGGAGCTTCTGACCAAAAACGGTATTTATGCCAGCCTGTGGCAGCGGCAGTCGGGTGGCTTTCTGGGGCTTGATGTTGAGGGCAGCAGCCCCAACTGATAATGGTTACATACACGCTTGTATAATGAGGTAACGATGAAAGCGATCAAACTGAAGCAGCCCGGCGGTTTAGATAACCTCGAAGTCGTTGAGCTGACTTCCCCCGGTGAACCCGGCCCAGGTGAAATTAAAGTACGCCTGCATGCAAGTTCCTTGAACTTCCACGACTACGCCGTGGTGGCCGGTATGATTCCGACCGAGGAAAACCGCATTCCCATGTCCGATGGCGCAGGCGTGGTGGAAGCCGTCGGTGAGGGGGTAAGCGAGTTCGCAGTGGGTGACCACGTGGTCTCGACCTTCTTTCCGCATTGGTTGGAAGGCCCGGCCAGAGTGGGCGATTTTCGCGCTACGCCGGGCGATGGCGTTGATGGCTACGCTTGCGAGCAGGTGGTTCGCCCGGTCGAGTGGTTTACCCATCAGCCTAAAGGTTACAGCCACGCAGAATCGGCAACGTTAACCACTGCAGGCTTAACCGCTTGGCGCGCACTGGTCGTCGATGGCAGCATCAAAGCGGGTGATACTGTGCTGGTGTTAGGCACCGGTGGGGTATCTATTTTTGCCCTGCAGTTTGCCCGTTTGATGGGTGCCCGGGTAATTGCGACCTCTTCTTCTAATGAGAAGCTGGCGCGACTGCGCGAGATGGGCGCTGAGCACACCATCAATTACAAAGAGACGCCTGACTGGGGTAAGCGCGTTAAAGAGCTGACCAACGGCGAAGGCGTTGATCATATCGTCGAAGTGGGCGGCCCGGGTACGCTGCCGCAATCGTTTGATGCGATTAAAATCGGTGGTCATATCGCGCTAATTGGCATACTTACCGGCCGAGAAGGTGAGGTGCCAACGGCCAAACTAATGGCCAAACAGGCGAACTTGAAAGGCTTGATTGTTGGTAGCCGTCGCCAACAGATTGAGATGATTCGTGCGCTTGAAAGCCTGGATATGCATCCGATCATTGACCGAGAATTCCCGCTTGCCGAAATTGCCGACGCTTTCCGCCATCAAGAATCAGGCAAGCACTTCGGCAAGATCTGCCTAACTATGTAATCTTAACTGCAATTCAATAAGCCAGCTTGCACGCCTTGTGTTCCACACAGGGCGTGCAATGAACTCAATCAATTAAACGGCTATACACCACGCCTTTAACTTCAAGCTCTAAAATCTCTTCGTAAGGTACAGTGACACCTTCAACGTCGCCTGGCTCCTTATGGCTGTTTTTAATCTGGGTTTCAGGAATAACTTTTACTCCTGCCATTCCTACATGCTGTATTCGAGCGCTAAAGCGGTTGCCTTCATGCTCTATCAGCAATCTTTCTCCAGCAATACACTTGCTTAGCTTGTCATGCAGCTCTTCTTCGCTGACGTGAACGACACTCATTGCTTGCTCCTTTTGCACTTGCAATAAAAATTAATCCCTTAAAATTGTGCTAAATACTGTCTATCAAGACTCTATTTTAGACCATAAGTTCGTTTGCAAGATTAAGCAGATAGTGCGCGTGACTAACTTACCACCAGCGTTGCTGCCCCCAATGCTAATTTGGATGCAGGCAACGCTGCAGTCTCTTCTACTGAGAGAGGCTTGGGAGCTTAAGCTTCGTTTGACTCAGGTAGCTCACCGCTATGGTAGACATTTTGTACATCATCCAGCTCGTTCAACATGCCCAGGAATTTTTCGAACATGGCGACATCATCGCCTTCCACGGGAGTGGTGTTTTGCGGTAGAAACTGAATTTCGTCCACTTCAAAATCAATTTCACCGAAAGCATCCAACAGCGCCTGTTTGGCTTTGGCGTAGTCGGTGTGCGGGGCGAAGACAGTGATCCGCCCGGCTTCCTGCTCAATGTCAGTAACATCGACATCGGCTTCCATTAGCGCTTCTAGAACGGCTTCTTCATCGCGTCCGGTAAACGAGAAAATGGCGCAGTGGTCAAACATATGGCTGACGCTACCCGGCGTACCAATTTTGCTCTTGGTTTTGGTGAAGCAACCGCGTACATCACCAAAGGTACGGTTAGGGTTGTCGGTCAGACAGTCGACAATTACCATGACGTTGCCTGGGCCAAAACCTTCATAGCGGGCGGCAGAGAAGTCTTCACCGCCAGCGCCGCTGGCTTTGTCGAGCGCTTTATCAATAACGTGGGAAGGTACCTGGTCTTTCTTGGCCCGCTCCATTAAACCGCGCAGCGCCAGGTTGCCATTGGGGTCGCTGCCACCGGCTTTCGCGCAAACGTAAATTTCACGCCCATATTTGCTATAGACTTTTGTCTTCGCATCGGCCGTTTTGGCCATGGATTCCTTACGGTTCTGAAAAGCCCTACCCATGTTGCCGTCCTGTGTTATCCATTACGCCTCTCGCATTGAGTGGCGGTTCTTTTTGAAAAAAAGCGAAAAGATCGAAAAAAAGCAAATTTTACCCAACAGCGTACCATGCTAACAGCGTTATTTAAGGCCCCCATCACCGGCAAGCTTTTCTTCGCGTATACTGCCTGCCCTTAAAGAGTGGATATCATTCCTTCAGGAGGTACAGGCATGCCATTTACGCTATGGCTATCACTCGCTGCTATTTGCGCTATGGGCGCAATGTCGCCGGGGCCAAGCTTGGCGCTGGTACTGCGTCACACTTTGGGTGGTGGCCGGTTTTCGGGAATGATCGCAGCGATTTTCCATGCTTTTGGGGTGGGTTTTTATGCGCTACTCACAGTGTGGGGGTTGGGTGCATTGATTACCCGTTTTCCACTACTTTTTCAGTTAATCACCTGGGGCGGTGCCGCTTATTTGGCTTGGCTAGGCATTAAAGCGCTGCGTGCAGGAAAAGCAGGTGCCTTGCAGCCCAATGCGATTACCACTACCCGAGGCCAGGCCGCCAAAGAGGGGGTACTGGTTGCGTTGGGCAATCCTAAGCTGATTCTTTTTTTTGTTGCGTTGCTCAGCCAGTTCGTCACATCTGATATGTCTGCGTTGGCAAAAGTGATCATTGTATTAACCGCGATGATTATTGATGGTGGCTGGTATGTGCTGGTGGCGGCGGTGCTTTCGCACTCAAAAATTCTGCCCTGGCTTCAGCAGCATGCGCATTGGATCAACCGGGTCACTGGTGTGCTGCTCATTGCACTGGCGCTGAGAGTGGTGGCTGGGCCACTGGTGTAGTACTGGTGAAAAAGGCATAGCCGTGGCATGGTGGCAACTATGCCATTTGGGTGTTTGTGGGGGCCTACCAATGACAATTTATGATCAAGACTGCTATACCCACCAAGGGCAGCCGTTCAACCTGCGTGCTCTGCGGGGGCAAGTTCTACTAGTGGTGAATGTGGCCAGCAAGTGTGGCTTCACCCCCCAGTTGAAAGAGCTTGAGGTATTTTACCAGCGCTATCGCGATCGCGGTTTTACTGTGCTTGGGTTTCCCTGTAACCAGTTTGGCAAGCAATCGCCGGAAAACGCAGAGGCTTTTTGTACGTTCGGTGAGACGCAGTTCGGCGTTACGTTTCCTCTTATGGAAAAAGTGAAGGTCAACGGTGGTGATGCTCATCCACTATTTGTATGGCTAAAAGGGGAAGCGCCAGGGGTATTGGGCACAAAAACGATCAAATGGAACTTCACCAAGTTTTTGATTGGACGCGATGGCAAGGTGATTGCGCGTTTTGGCCCACGTGACCATGGCCGTCCACTACGCTTAGCGCTAGAAGAAGCCCTAGACGCAACATAGTCGCTACCTCCTCTTAGCTGCGCCTTAAAGAACTTCACCGCGCGCCACCATGACTCTGTTCATAAGCTCACTCCAACGGTGGCGAACCATCATGGTGGTTAGTCCCGAAAAAAGTGCCCAGCTTTTACGGCGCCAGCCTTTCAAGCGTAAATTGTGGCTTACCAGCTGTTGCATTAGCTTGTAATCATTGAATTTTCGCCATTCGCTAGCAATTGAGAGCTGATGGCGCGACATCACGGGTGCCAGCTCTAAACGAAACATCCACTCAAGTTCATGTAGCGTCATATCGTAACGCTGAACGACCTCGACCATACGGGCGTAATCACGCTCGCTGGGTTCCCTGTCGAGCCACAGCGGCGCTAGCGCAAGCCACAGATCACCGCGTTCATCTACTAGCTGCTGTGCATTCATGATCGCCTCGTTGGGGAAGGGGGGACGTAAGTGGCTATCTATCTAAGTGGCTATCGTGACGCGAAAGCGCCTCTAGCTCAAGGGGCGGACAATAGCGCAAGGTCAGACATTAGCTCAAGAGCGGACAGAGCGCCCAGAGACCGCTAGAATAGCCCCACTGAGTAACAACATGGCGATAACAGTGTTATGTCGCTAAGTATGTTGTCAAAAGAAAAATTAATTTAATAACGAGGTTCGATGTGATTATTAAACCCAAAGTGCGCGGCTTTATTTGTACCACTACTCATCCTGTCGGCTGTGAGCAGAACGTCCGCGAACAGATAGAAGCGACCCGCGCCCGCGGTTTGGATAAGCAGGCCGGGCCGAAAAAAGTGCTGGTGATTGGTGCTTCAAGTGGCTATGGCTTGGCAGCGCGAATTACCGCGGCGTTTGGGTACGGTGCCGACACGTTGGGGGTGTTCTTTGAAAAGCCTGCCACTGATAAAAAGCCCGGCACCGCGGGTTGGTATAACAGTGCCGCTTTCGATAAATTTGCCAAGCAGGAAGGCCTGTATAGCAAGTCGATTAATGGCGATGCGTTCTCCCATGAGGCGCGTGAGAAGGTCATTGAATTGATTAAGCAAGACATGGGCGAGATTGATCTGGTGGTTTACTCGCTGGCGTCGCCCGTGCGCAAGATGCCAGATACCGGTGAGTTAAAGCGCTCCAGCCTTAAGCCTATCGGTGAAACTTACCGCGCCACCGCTATCGACACCAATAAAGACGCCATTATCGAAGCGGAAGTTGAGCCAGCAACACAGCAAGAAATCGACGACACCATTACCGTCATGGGTGGCGAAGATTGGGAACTGTGGATGAGCGCCCTTGACCAAGCCGGTGTGCTGGCGAAAGGCGCGCGTAGCGTTGCGTTTAGCTATATTGGAACCGAGATTACCTGGCCGATTTACTGGCATGGTGCCTTAGGCAAAGCCAAGGAAGACCTGGATCGCGCCGCGACCGCTATCGACATCCATTTGAAAGCCAGCGGTGGTGGCGCCAACGTTGCCGTACTGAAATCGGTAGTCACCCAGGCCAGCGCGGCGATTCCGGTCATGCCGCTGTATATCGCCATGGTTTATCGCATCATGAAAGAACAGGGCCTCCATGAAGGCACTATCGATCAGCTAAATCGCCTCTTTGGTGAGCAGCTCTATTCTGCTCAAGGCTTAAACGGCGAGTTTGCCACCGACGAGGCAGGTCGCTTGCGGTTAGATGATTGGGAATTGCGTGATGACGTTCAAAAAGCCTGTCAGGATCTATGGCCGGAAGTCACCACCGAGAACCTTTTTGAAATTACCGACTATGCTGGTTATAAGCATGAGTTCTTGAAGTTGTTTGGTTTTGAGCGCACTGACGTTGATTACGATGCCGATGTGAACCCAGAGGTAACGTTTGATGTCATTAATCTATAAGTTATTAATCTATAAGCCGTGAAGCGGTTTTATTAATTTAAAGAAGCTGCCAGCATTTCAACCGGATGACCAGGAGATAGCTATGGATACTAGGGAAAGCAAAACCCCGGAAGAAGAGAAAGAGCACGTCCTGCACCAGCGTATTCCTGAGGATTTTGATGAGGCTGAACCACAGCGTCAGCCTGAAGCTAGAAAACCGCCCAGCGGGCTACTCAAACTGTTGCCGATAGTGATTATTGTGCTCGGGGTCATAGTTGCTGGCATCGTCATTATGGGTATAGGTAATAGCGGTGGCTAAACCCAGCGCTACGTGATTCTCAATTGCCGGGCCTTGTGCCCGGCAATTTTCATTCATGCGCCATGTTTTTGGCTGAGTGGTCACCGCGCTGCCTTCATCGGCACAATTGGGTAAGATGGCTCTTTCACAAAGCCGATGGCGGTTTTTTTTATGCATAACAGTGACGTTTCATGCAGCCCAGCCCGTTAATCTCACCGCCCAATGTTGCCCGCAGACGAGTGGCGTTTATGCTCTTGCCTGGTTTCTCATTGTTGGCCCATGCCAGTGCTCTTGAGCCACTGCAAATGGCCAACCAGCTTAGCGGGCAGATGTTGTATCACACGGTGACGTTGAGCATGGGTAGCCAACCAGTACGCAGTAGTGCTCAGCTTTTATTGCTGGCTCAGCATGAGCATACTGCCGCGCTTGGTCCTCTCGATTTACTGTTGGTATGCGCACCGACGCCGCTACCTTATACGCTTCCTGCTAAGCTGAACGAGTGGCTACGTAGCCACCAGGGTCGCGGCGTCGCATTGGGAGGATTAGCGGGCGGTACGGAAGTGCTGGCGCGCTGTGGGCTATTAGAGGGCTATCGCGCGACATTGCCTTGGCAGCGTTTTAACGCCTTTGCTCAGGCCTATCCACAAGTGACGCTTTCCCAGCAGCTGTTTGAGATTGATCGCGACAGATTGACCTGCGCAGGGGGAAGCGCCGCGATGGATATGATGCTCACGCTGATTAGTCAGCACCACGGTGCGCGTTTAGCGGAGCAGGTGTCAGAGCAGTTTGTTTGCGATCGCATACGGTTAGCTGATGAACGCCAGCACGTACCGCTGCGCAGCCGATTAGGTCACGCACCGCAAAGCTTGGTGGAGGCAGTGACATTGATGGAAGCTAATATTGAAGAGCCGCTCTCAACGCTGGAGCTTGCCGAGCACTTGGGTATTTCCCGGCGTCAGTTAGAGCGGCTATTTAAGAAGTACCTGCAAGCGGTGCCAAGCCGCTACTACCTCGATTTACGTTTGCAGGAGGCCCGCAAACAGTTGCGAGATAGTGACCAGCCAGTAGGCGATATCGCGTTTGCCACAGGCTTTTCCTCTGGCGCTCACTTTTCTACCGCCTACCGAAATCACTTTGGCATGACGCCAAGAGAAGAGCGCCTGGGTTAGATAAATTAGCTTAGATGAATCAGGTTAAGGTATCGACAATACCGCCTTCAACGCGCAGTGCTGCGCCAGTCGTCGCGCTGGCCTGGGTGGATGCAGCATAGATGCTCATGCTGGCGACTTCTTCTGGCGTGGCTAAACGCTGAATAATAGAGGTAGGGCGGTTCTCTTTGACGAAGCGCTCTTCCATCTCTTGCAGTGAGATACCTTCTTTCTCGGCCATCTCACTGAGCATACTAACCACCCCTTCAGAGCGAGTGGGGCCGGGCAGAATGGCATTAACCGTTACCTGCGTGCCACTCAGCAATTTGGCCAGCCCGCGCGAGACCGCTAGTAGCGCCGATTTAGTGACGCCATAGTGCACCATCTCGGTCGGAATGTTGATGCCGGATTCACTGGATAAAAACTGAATACGGCCCCAGTAGCGGTCACGCATGCCCTGGGCATAGTGGCGTGAAAGACGCACCGCGCTCATGATATTAATATCGAAAAATTGCTGCCAAGTGGCGTCATCGACCTCAAAAAAATCCTGCGGGCCAAACATACCCACATTATTAATCAAGATATCGGCACTGGGCTGCTGCTTAATCAGCGTTTGGCAGCCTTCTGCGGTGCCAAGGTCGGCAGCGACGCCCTTGATGTTGGCGCTGGGGGCGTCTTGCTTAATTTTGCTAATGGCCTCATCGACCCGTTCCTGGGTTCGCCCTGTGATAACAACACTCGCCCCTGCCTGTGCTAGTCCATGGGCAATCGCAAAACCAATGCCGGCCGTTGAGCCAGTAATAATGGCGTGTTTACCGCTTAGATCAATCTGCATTCGGTGTACTCCTCTCATCCTGAGTGTCAGTACGTCGCGATACCTCGCTATGCAAGTATGATTTTATCGCTTGCTAATAAGTATGGGGTTCTTATAGCGTTCTTCAAGTTTTGAGCGTGCGTTAACAAGCGCGGCTTTTCATAATTTCTCGTCACATTGCTGAAAGCGGTTAACCTAGTTGGCCCTTTATACTGTTTTCATTCCTTTCTTCCACTGGAGATAGCGTCCCATGAGCCATACCCCAAGCCGTCAAGATTACGATCACTACATGACGCCTAACTATTCACCGCAGCAGGTTATTCCAGTGCGCGGCGAAGGCAGCCGCTTGTGGGATCAAGAAGGGCGCGAATATATCGATTTCGCCGGGGGCATTGCGGTGAACTCTTTGGGTCACTGTCATCCGGTTCTGGTCAATGCGCTGAAAGAGCAGGGCGAAAAGCTTTGGCATCTTTCTAACGTGTTTACTAACGAGCCTGCGTTGAACCTTGCCAAAGCACTGGTTGAGCGCACCTTCGCCGATAAGGTCTTTTTATGCTCCTCCGGTGGTGAAGCCAACGAAGCCGCCTTAAAGCTGGCGCGCCGTTGGGCAGTGGATAACCACGGCGAACAGAAAGATAAAATCATCTCCTTCTATCAATCTTTCCACGGTCGTACTTTCTTTACGGTGAGCGTGGGTGGTCAACCAAAGTACTTCCAAGGCTTTGGACCTGTGCCTGGCGGCATCTTGCACGCCAACTACAACGACCTGGAAAGTGTGCGTGCGCTAATGGGCGACGACACCTGTGCAATCATGGTTGAACCCATGCAGGGCGAAGGCGGTATTGTCCCTGCGACTCAAGCGTTCCTTCAGGGGCTGCGCGACCTGTGCGATGAACATAACGCCTTGCTGATTTTTGACGAAGTGCAAACCGGCGTTGGTCGTAGCGGTGAACTCTACGCTTATAAAAACTACGGTATCACGCCGGATATCCTCACCAGCGCGAAATCCTTGGGCGGCGGCTTCCCCATTGGCGCTATGTTGGCGACAGATGCAGTGGCTAAATCGCTGGTGGTTGGCACCCACGGTTCTACTTACGGCGGTAATGCGTTGGCTTCTGCTGTGGCGCTGGCGGCAGTTGAGTTTATCGATACGCCGGAGGTGCTGGAAGGTGTTAAAAAGCGGCATGATCTGTTCCGTGAACACTTGGAAACCATCAACCGCAAGCACGGTGTGTTTAAAGAGATTCGTGGTATGGGCCTGCTGATGGGGGCTCAGATGTCGGACGCTTTTGAGGGCCGCGCTAAAGATATTCTGCCGCTCGCTATTGAAGAGGGCTTGATGGCACTGATCGCCGGGCCGAATGTACTGCGTATGGCGCCTTCCCTGGTGATTCCAGAAGCGGATATCGCCGAGGGTATGGCCCGCTTAGAGCGCGCCATTGAGCGGTTAGTTGCGGCAGCATGAGTGAGCAACCCGCTGCGATACCTGCTGCGATAAGAGAGGGGGCATCCAGGATGCTGGTAGTTCGACCCGTTAAAGCGTCTGATCTCACGGCGCTTGAGCAATTAGCCGAGCATGCAGTACCTAAGTTGACCAACTTGCCTGCTAACCGTGAGCGGCTTCAGGAGCGCATCGCGCGCTCTCAAGACGCCTTTAATAGTGACGTTGAGTTTCCTGAGAACGAGCACTACACTTTTGTGTTAGCCGACGATAGCCGTGATGAGGTGCTGGGAACGGCCACCATTCGCGCCCAGGCTGGCGCCAATGAGGCTTATTACACCTATCGCCAGGAAACGCTGATTCACGCCTCACAGCAGCTCAATGTACGCCGCGAAGTACAGACGCTGGCGCTCTCCCATGAAGTGTCGGATGCCACTCTGCTGTGTGCGTTTTCGCTTAATCCCCGCTATAAAGGCACCAGTGCAGAGAGTCTTTTGCGCCGGGCGCGGCTGATGTTTATCGCCCAGTACCCGGAGCGTTTTTCGCGTATCTTGGCAGTCGCATTTCCCGGCTACCTGGATCAGCAGAATGAATCCCCCTTTTGGGAAAGCGTAGGGCAGCACTTTTTCGCCCGCAGTTTTCACGAAATGAATCACATTGCCGGGGTGCGCTCGAAAAGTTTTATCGCTGAAGTAATGCCTCAGTTTCCGCTCTATTTACCGCTGCTGACACCCTATGCCCGGGCGGCCATTGGCCGTGAACACCCGGCCCATGAAGAGGCGTTGCAAGAGATGTTGGCGGAAGGTTTTGTGCGTTCTCGCCATGTGGATATTTTTGACGCCGGGCCGATTGTTAAAGCCGAGCGCGAGCGGCTGGAAACCTTCCGCAGTGCCGCCTGGCACCCGGTACGCATTCGTCCTGAACACGCGTTGCCTGATGCCGAGCCAGCACTGGTCGCTAATCAAAAGCTGGGCGAGTTCCGCTGTATCGTCGCGCGCTACGCGCTGTCGCCAACAGGTCAGTTGATGCTCTCAGCGGAGCACGCTGAGCGGTTGGGCGTTACCGAAGGGCGAGCGGTATTGGCCGCGCCGCTGACGCTACCCACGGTGGTAGACGCGCTCGATGAAGGAGAAATGTAATGCGCATTCGACCCATTGCCCGTGATGATTTGGATGGGCTTCAGGCGCTTGCGCAGCAGGCGGGCGTTGGTTTTACCTCGCTGCCGGATAACCGCGAGTTTCTAGCCGGTAAGATTGAAGCGGCTGCCAGCGCCTTTGAAGAGCGCACCCCGGTGGATGATCGCCTCTACTTCTTTGTGCTGGAGGATGAAGTGAGTGGCGAACTCGCTGGCTGCTGCGCCATAGAGGGCCAGGTGGGCCGAGAAGTGCCGTTCTACAACTACCGACTGGGCACCTTGGCCCACTCCTCGGTACAGCTGGATTTGCACCGCACCATCGACACGCTGTTTTTAAGCTCCGACCACACCGGTGACGCTGAAGTGTGCTCGTTGTTTCTGCGCCCGGAATACCGCGGTGAAGCCAATAAACATTTGCGCAACGGCGCGCTGCTCTCCAAAGCACGCTGGCTGTTTATCGCCCAGTTTCGTGATCGCTTCCCCAACAAAGTGCTGGCGGAAATGCGCGGCGTGTTTGATGAAAACAACACCAGCCCCTTTTGGGAAAGTCTGGGCAAACACTTTTTCCCTATGGATTTTAATGAAGCAGACCGGCTAACTGGCCTGGGCCAGAAGAGCTTTATCGGCGAGCTGATGCCCAAGTTCCCTATCTACACCACCTTTATGGCCGAAGAAGCGCGGGCCTGCATTGGTCAGGTGCATCGCCACACTCGCCCGGCGCTGGAGATGCTGAAGAAAGAGGGACTGCGCTGGGAAGGCTATATCGATATTTTTGACGGTGGCCCCACAGTAGAGGCGTACATTGATGACGTGCGCGCCATCCGCAACTCACGGCTCTGCCAAGTTGAAGTGTCTGCCGGGGCCAGCGAAGAGAGCGTCAGCCGTTGGCTGGCCGCTACCACTCAGATGCTGCACTTTACCGCCAGTTGGGTAGGCCGCGCGCCCAGCGAAGACAGCACCATCGTGCTGAGCGAACAAGAAGCGCAGCGCTTAGGCGTTACCACAGGTGATACCCTACGGCTACTCGAAACCTAGGCGACGTTTACAGGAGAGTTTTATGCACGCCCAACAGCAGCAACTGATCAATGGCGCCTGGGTCACAGGCGACGCCGAGCCGTTGAGCAAGCACGATCCCGTTTCTGGCCAACCGTTATGGCAAGCCGCGACCGCCAGTGCTGACCAGGTCAAAGCTGCGGTAAAGGCTGCCCGCAGCGCCTTCCCCAGCTGGGCACGCACACCCTTTGCCGAGCGCCAGGCGCTAGTCGAGCGTTTTGCAGAGGTGCTTAAAACACGCAGTGAAGCGCTGGCCGTGGCAATCGCCTCAGAAACCGGCAAGCCGCTTTGGGAAGCGCGCACTGAAGCGGGGGCTATGGTGGGCAAGGTGGCGCTCTCTATTAAGGCGTATAACGAGCGTACCGGCGAGCGGGAAAAAGTCGTTGGCAGTGCAAAAGCGGTGCTGCGCCATCGCCCCCACGGCGTAATGGCGGTATTTGGCCCCTATAACTTCCCCGGCCACTTGCCTAACGGCCACATGGTGCCTGCGCTGTTGGCGGGTAACTGCGTGGTCTTTAAACCCAGTGATCAAACCCCGCTTACCGCTGATTTAACGCTACAGTGCTGGCTGGAAGCCGGGCTTCCAGAAGGCGTGATTAACCTTGTTCAGGGTGGCGTGCCGGTAGGCCAAGCGCTGGCAGCCGATCCTGATATTGATGGTTTATTGTTTACCGGCAGCGCCAAAGTAGGTGGAATGCTGCATCAGCAGTTCGCCGGTCAACTGGATAAAATCCTGGCGCTTGAGCTGGGCGGCAACAACCCGCTGGTAGTCAAGGATGTCGATGACGAGCGCGCAGCCGTGCTGACTATTTTGCAGTCGGCGTTTCTATCTGGCGGTCAGCGCTGCACCTGCGCCCGGCGCTTAATGGTGCCAGAAGGTGCCGTCGGTGATCGCTTAATCGATGCGCTTTCAGAGGCGATCACTAAGCTACACGTAGCGGGCCAGTTCGAAGATAATCCTGCGCCGTTTTATGGTGGTTTGGTCAGCGTGGCGGCGGCGGATGGCTTACTCAAGGCACAAGATGAACTTGAAGCAATGGGCGGTACGGTCATCAACCGCATGCAGCGCCTGCTAGAGGACACCAGCCTGTTAAGCCCTGCTTTGATCGATGTGACCGGTCTTGATGTGCCCGACGAGGAGCACTTCGGCCCGCTACTGAAAATTCATCGTTACAGTGATTGGGATGAAGCGCTTACGCTTGCTAATAACACCCGTTACGGGCTTTCTGCCGGGCTGATTGGCGGCGAGCAAGCCGATTGGGACGACTTTTTACTGCGTATTCGCGCCGGTATTGTCAACTGGAACCGCCAAACCACAGGCGCTTCCGGCGATGCGCCTTTCGGTGGCGTGGGTGACAGCGGTAATCATCGCCCCAGTGCTTTTTACGCGGCAGACTACTGTGCCTACCCGGTTGCGTCCATGGAGTCCGACAGCCTGGAGATGCCTGAAGCACTGCCGCCGGGAGTGAGTCTATGAGTGCCGCCGACATTAGCAGCGTCAGGGAAGTCAATTTTGACGGCCTAGTTGGCCCTACCCATAACTACTCAGGACTGGCCGTAGGCAACGTGGCTTCTATGATCCACGGTGGCCTGGTATCCAACCCCAAAGAGGGCGCACTGCAAGGGCTTCTAAAAATGAAGTCGTTGATGGATGCAGGCTATGCTCAAGGCGTGCTGCCACCCCAACAGCGGCCCGATGTTGGCGCACTGCGTGATTTGGGTTTCAGCGGGAGCAATAGCGAGGTGCTAACCCATGCTGCAAAAGAGGCCCCGCAATTACTGCGAGCGGTGTGCTCGGCTTCCAGTATGTGGACAGCTAACGCAGGTACGATTACGCCAAGCCTGGACGCAGCGGATGGCCGGGTACACTTCACGCCAGCGAATCTGCAATCCAGCTTTCATCGCTATTTAGAGCCACAAACCACTGGCCGCGTGTTACAAGCGATCTTTAGCAGTGAGCAGCACTTTGCCCACCATCCGGTGCTGCCTGCAACTCCGGCCTTTTCTGATGAAGGCGCGGCCAATCACACCCGTCTATGCGGTGAGCACGGCGAGCCGGGCGTTCATTTGTTTGTGTATGGCCGCCAAGCGTTTGGTGACGTGCATAGCGGAGAGCGCGAACCCAAGCGCTATCCGGCTAGGCAAACCCTGGAAGCCAGCCAGGCAGTGGCTCGCCAGCATGGGTTAACGGAGGCGCAAACGGTATTTGCCCAGCAGCATCCGGACGCCATCGACGCGGGGGTGTTCCATAACGATGTGATTGCCGTGGGCAACGGCCCGGTGCTGCTCTACCACGAAATGGCCTTTCTGGATGAAGAGGGCACGCTCGATGAGCTGCGGGCCAAAATGAGTACGCCCCTTATTCCGGTGCGGGTGCCCCTTGAGGCAGTGAGTATGGAAGATGCGGTAGCCTCGTATCTGTTCAACTCGCAGCTGCTCTCCAACCCTGATGGCACCATGACCCTGGTGGTACCCGGCGAATGCCAGGAGCGCGAAGCGGTATGGCGCACCATCCAAGACCATTTGCTAGCGGGCAATAATCCCATCAGCGAAGTGATCGTCAAAGACGTGAAACAGAGCATGCGCAACGGCGGCGGCCCCGCCTGCCTGCGCCTGCGGGTGGTGCTAACGGATGCCGAACGCGCAGCGCTTTCTGGCCGCGTGCTGCTCACCGATGCACTGTACACTGATCTGACCGCTTGGGTGGAGCGCCACTACCGCGATCGCCTCGCCCCGGACGATTTGGCCGATCCACAGCTGGCGGAAGAGTCGCTTGCCGCACTGGATGAACTCACCCAGCTACTCAAGACCGGGTCTGTGTACCCGTTTCAATTGGGTTAGGGGATAAGTTAAGCAGTAAAATAAAACGCCAAGGCAATGCCTTGGCGTTAATCGTATAGGGGAGAGCCGATACATCGCTCAAAGATTAACTCTAAAGGACGGTAGTCGCAGTAATAGCCTGCGATATTGGCTTCTACCCATTCATTGCGTTCAAGAGGATGCCATGAAAGGTGATAACCACAGTTGATTATCAGGTGTTCAAAAAACAATCGCTGCGCACGTCCATTTCCTTCGCGGAAGGGATGAACGACATTCAAATCACCATATAGCTCTGCACACGCTGATATAAGATCTGCTTTTTCAAGTTGAGTGAAGTATTTATACTCTGCTAGCTTGGTGAATAGCTTTTCAGCTTCGGGAATGATGCGGTTGACGTTGCAAAATCGTGTGTCGCCTTTTGCTATATCAATCGTTCTTATTTCCCCAGCCCATTCATACAGGTCATGAAATAGCTGATGATGAAGGCGTTTGATATATGCAAAGTCGTAGGGTGGCAGCAATAGGTCAATGCTATCTGCATTAATGAGCGACAACTCGCGCTCTGCCTCCTCAAGCTCTACTGCATCAAAAATCTCCAACTTATTACGCAGTACATCGGTACCTGAGTAACAGTACGGATCCTGCTCTGTGCCGTACTTATCCATTAGCGAATTTTGTGCTTCTGATATTTAGCCATTACATCAGCTTTGCTGGCTTTTGGCGCTTGGGTGTCAACAGTGATCCCTTCCAGCACCATACTCGCTTGGTAATTGGAGCGCCGTACTTTCGCGTAATAGCGACGCTTTGTTTCCAGAGAAACATTATTCATACTGCCTCCTTAGCTATTTAACCTAGTATAGCGGAATGATGATTCAGGGTTCATCCCATGCCTGTGTTTATGTTGTGTAACGTCGTATCTATCTTTGCAGGGTAAGCAGGCTGTGATTTTGAAGGGCGTGGTGAGCCTCATGCGCACCAGCAATGACTGGCAGGCGAAAAATAAGTGCACGTGCCTGGATGGCTGACAAAAAATAAGGGGCTATCCACCGTATTGGAGATTGGTGATTTGAGAAAAGTATTAATGAGCGCCTGTCTCTTGGGTAAAAAGGTTCGCTATGATAGTGGCGCCCTTTCCGTGGCACTTACTTCTTGCTACAGACTCGTGAGGCAGCACTAGCCTGGATTTCTCATAGTACCTCAGCCAGTACCGCACTCAGGCTGTAACACCGCTAAACACCTACTGGCTCGACTTACATCGGCTACTTTTT
>NZ_JBNNIW010000052.1:0-17065 GCF_050269715.1 Halomonas sp. NPDC076908
ACCACCTGATCCCTTGCCGAACTCAGCAGTGAAACCGCTTAGCGCCGATGGTAGTGTGGGGTCTCCCCATGCGAGAGTAGGTCATCGTCAGGCACTTATTCAACGAAGAACCCAGCCACCCGGCTGGGTTTTTTGTTTGTGCGGAAAAAAACAAGCGGTCTCCCCATTGACCCGTTTGTCGGGAACAAACGGGAACCGCTTTAGCGGGCCCGAAGGGCGAGTCTCAGGATGAGACGAGTAAAGTTCCGGCAGCCATCGTCAGACACTGATACCAAAAATCCCCCAGGGCTTGCGCTCTGAGGGATTTTTTTTTGCGTGAGGGGTGAATGGTGAGTCGTGAGTAGAAAAACCTGACCATTCACCATTCACCATTCACCATTCACCATTCACCATTCACACGCAAATCGTCTCCAGCGCCTCAATCAAGCTGTCCATCTCATCATCGGTACCGATGGTGATACGCAGGAAATTGTTGAGTTCAGAAGTATTAAAATGACGCACTAAAATGCCACGCTCGCGTAGAGCTGCAAATAGCTGGGCGCCTTCATAATCAGGATGCTGAGCAAGCACGAAGTTAGCCTTAGAAGGCAGCACTTCAAACCCCAATGTTTCGAGGCGCTGGCGAGTACGCTCACGTGTGGTAATAACATACTCACGGCAGGCTTCAAAGTGCTCCGGATCGTTGAGCGCTGCAATACCCACTAAACTTGCCAAGCTATCCACTGGGTATGAATTGAAAGAATCTTTTACCCGCTGCAAACCATCCATCAGCTCTTCTGAGCCCACTGCATAGCCTAGGCGCAGGCCTGCCAAGCTACGTGATTTTGAAAACGTGCCGGTGACCAGTAGATTTGGGTAACGATCAATTAGCGCTACAGCGCTCTCAGCGCCGAAATCCACATACGCCTCGTCTACCAGCACCACCCGATCTGTGACGCGCTTAAGCAGTGCCTCAATAGTCGCCAAAGAGTGCGCATGACCCGTAGGAGCGTTTGGGTTGGCAAAGATAACGCCGCTGCGTTCGGTATTAGCAGCCAGAGCCTCTATATCGACTTCCCAGTGCGCATTAAGCGGATGTTTACGCAGCTCCACACCGTAAAGATTCGCATAAACAGGGTAGAAGCTATAGGTGATAGCAGGGACATCTAAGGGGACGTCGTGGCAAAAAAACGCTTGGAAAGCGAATGCCAGCACCTCATCGGAGCCATTGCCTACAAACACCTGATGACTGGTTACCTTAAAGGCCTTGGCCAGTGCCTCGCGCAGTGCTGCAGAAGTTGGGTCAGGGTAAAGGCGTAAATGGTCGGTGGCATAGTTACGTAACGCCTCACCAACGCCTGGGGCAGGCGGATAAGGGTTTTCGTTAGTGTTGAGCTTAATAACCCGCTCGCGTGGCTGCTCACCGGGGATGTAAGGGGTTAATTCCCGAACAGCCGGACTCCAGTATTGGCTCATGAGTGTAACCTGATATCCTAGCAAGGTAGTCGCCCATGGTCGCTTGATGGCTGGCTAAGCGCAAGCATTCGCAACGCTAGGGGTGGGCGTTGCACCTTGTAGCAGTTATGCTGTCACAACAGCGCGTAATAAATGTGATGTCCAACACGAGATTAAGGAGACACTCTATGCAACTCAAGAGTTTGCTAGCCGGTTCGGCTATGTTGGCACTGCTGGCTGGCTGTGCGAGCAGCCCAATGGAACAGCAGCAAGAAGAAGCAGCCAGCGCACAGCAAAATTACCAGGGTTCACTACCTTGCCGTAACTGTGATGGGATTGATTTGGATGTCACCATGGTGGGTGATGAAATGAGCGCAGCTGAAGAGCGCACATTTACACTTAACGCTACTTACCGTAATCACCCCCAAACGCCGCCGGATGAAAACTATGCGGGGAACTGGGAAGTGCTGACCGGCACGCCGTCTGATCCAGACGCCACTGTTTATGAGTTAACGCCGAATGGCGAAGGCCAAATTTACTACTTCATGCGTATTGATGAGCGCACGTTAGAGTTAATTGATCCAGAACGCCGCCGCTTTGAAAATGGTGAAATGCTGCAACTGACGCGTCAATAACGCAGAAGCAAGCAGTGTGAAAGGCGGCCAATGGCCGCCTTTTGTATATATAAATGGTATCTGGGTAGTTCAACTTGGAAATTACTCAGTGATAGCTATTACATCATCATAAAGATAGGAGCGTTATCGCAGTGGCCAAAGCCAAAAGCGCCTTTGTATGTACCGAATGCGGTGCTGAATTTCGCAAATGGCAGGGGCAGTGCAGCAGTTGCCAGGAGTGGAATACCTTAACCGAGGTGCACTTGGCGAGTGCACGTCCCGGTGCCGGGGCCTCCCCTGGGCGTAGCGGTTATGCAGGTGATCTCTCGCGAGAAGTGATTGATCTAGGCAATGTTGATCTTAGTGAAGTACCGCGGATGAGCTCTACTTTCGCTGAGTTTGATCGTGTGCTGGGTGGTGGGCTTGTACCAGGTTCAGCAGTGTTGCTGGGCGGTAACCCCGGGGCAGGTAAATCAACACTGCTTCTACAAACGGCCTGCAAGCTGGCTCAGCAGCGGCGTATTCTCTATGTGACGGGCGAGGAGTCATTGTCCCAGGTCGCTATGCGTGCTCACCGCCTGCAACTGCCTACGAATGGTTTGAAAATGCTAGCGGAAACCAGTGTCGAAACCATTCTGGCGGTAGCTGAGCGCGAGAAGCCTGAAATTCTGGTGATTGACTCTATCCAAACCATGCATCTGGAAGATATCAGTTCTGCGCCCGGCGGCGTTGCCCAGGTACGCGAGTCTGCGGCGGCCTTAACGCGTTTTGCCAAGAAAACTAATACAGTGCTGTTATTAGTAGGGCACGTGACCAAAGACGGCTCGCTGGCAGGGCCAAAAGTGCTTGAGCATATGATTGATGCCTCACTGCTATTGGAAGGTGGCGCGGACTCACGCTTTCGTACCCTGCGCGGCCAGAAGAACCGCTTTGGAGCGGTTAACGAGCTAGGCGTTTTCGCGATGCTGGAGCAAGGCCTTAAAGAAGTTAAAAACCCCAGCGCGATTTTTCTTTCCCGCCAAGAGGTACAGGCACCGGGTAGCTTGGTGATGGTGGTGTGGGAAGGCACTCGGCCTATTCTAGTGGAGGTACAGGCGCTGGTAGATGAATCAGCGCTGGGTAATCCACGCCGGGTAGCGGTAGGCGTAGATCAGAATCGCCTAGCCATGCTGCTGGCGGTGCTCAATCGTCACGGCGGGTTGTTTACCGGCGATCAAGATGTGTTCTTGAACGTGGTAGGTGGGGTGAAAGTACTTGAGACCAGCGCTGACCTAGCGGTACTACTAGCGGTAGTGTCGAGCCTGCAAAACCGTGCGCTGCCGAAAGAGTTAGTGGTGTTTGGGGAAGTAGGGTTGTCTGGGGAGATACGCCCGGTACCCAGCGGCCAAGAGCGGATTGCCGAAGCCGCCAAACATGGTTTTTTACGGGCCATCGTCCCCCGTGGAAATGCCCCCAAGCACGCCCCGCAAGGCATGGAGATCATTGCCGTGGATAAATTAAGCGATGCCCTAGATGCTCTGTAGTGCAAGGAACTTTTAAACGTAAGACGCGCGTTAGCGTGAGCTATGCTTAGTGTGTTTGATAATCTTGAGTGCCAAGGAGAGACACCATGAGTACGATTCGTCTGACCCAATATAGTCACGGTGCAGGCTGCGGCTGCAAGATTGCCCCGGACGTGCTGGATGGGATTCTGGCCAAAGCGGGACCAGCAGCAGGCCATAAGCAACTTATTGTTGGCAATCAAGGGCGCGAAGATGCCGCCGTATACGATCTCGGCGATGGCCGTGGCATGATCGCCACCACTGACTTCTTTATGCCGATTGTCGACGACCCGTTTGATTTTGGTCGTATTGCCGCCACCAATGCCATCAGTGACGTTTACGCTATGGGCGGCACACCGGTCATGGCGTTAGGTATCTTGGGGTGGCCGCTGGATAAGCTTAGCGCCGAAGTGGCGGGCGATGTCATGGCCGGTGCGCAAGCCGCCTGTCGCGAGCTGTGCGTTGCCTTGGCCGGTGGGCATTCCATTGATGCTCCAGAGCCTATCTTCGGTTTAGCCGTTAATGGCTTGGTCGACCTAGACAAGCTCAAGCTAAACAGCACCGCTAAAGCGGGTGACTTGCTCTATCTAACCAAGCCGCTAGGCGTGGGTATGTTAACCACTGCGGAAAAGCGTGGTTTGCTGGAAGCCGGGCATCACGGCCTGGCCCGTGAAACCATGCTGAAGTCCAATCGCATTGGTGTGAAACTCGCTGATGTTAAAGGCGTTAATGCCATGACCGATGTCACAGGCTTTGGTTTGGCGGGCCATCTTTCTGAAATGTGTCATGCCAGCGGTGTGATGGCCCAAATTGATTTCCGCAAACTGCCGCGTTTAGCCGAAGCTGAGGCGTATCGTCGCCAAGGCGCGGTACCGGGAGGCACACTGCGTAATCGGGATGCCTTAGGTGAAAGCTTTCCTGCCATGGACGAAGCCCACTGGCAATGGCTATGTGACCCTCAAACATCGGGCGGCCTGCTGCTCAGCGTAGACCCCGCCTGGGAAGATGACGTTGAGCGCATTGGCCGTGAATATGGCCTGACATTGCACTCCTTTGGCGTTATGAAAGCGCGCCAAGGTAAAGCGTCAATTGAGGTTCTCGGGTGACCCTGGCTATCACACCTTCATCTCTGAATTTAATCAGTGACGAACGGCCGTTCATAGACGTACGCGCCCCGGTAGAGTTTGCCCAAGGCGCGCTGCCGGGCGCGGTCAATTTACCGCTGATGAACGATCAAGAACGCCATCAGGTTGGCATCGCTTATAAGCAGCAGGGCCAAGCCGCGGCTATTGCGCTGGGCGAGCGCTTAGTCAGCGGTGAGATCAAACAAGCCCGAATCAACGCCTGGCAGACGTATTTAACCGAGTATCCGGACGCGCTTATTTACTGCTTTCGCGGCGGACTGCGCTCACAAATTGCTCAGCAATGGTTAGAAGAGGCAGGCGCTTCTAGACCACGCCTGCAAGGGGGCTGGAAGGCCATGCGCCAAGCCCTCTGCGCCCGTATTGAGGCGGCAACTTTACAGCCAATGCTGGTCGTCGCAGGGCTTACCGGATGTGCTAAAACTACGCTGATCAATCAACTCGACAATGGCATCGATTTAGAGGCCTATGCGCACCACAAAGGCTCTGCTTTTGGGCGCAGGCCTGAAGAGCCCGCTACGCAAATCAACTTTGAACATGCGCTAGCCAAACGGCTACTGGGCCTGACGGGGGGCTTGGTCATCGAAGATGAGTCGCGCCAAATTGGTAATGCCAATATTCCTTTGAATTTCTGGCGAGCTTTGCAGCAAGCGCCCCGAGTGCGTATCGAAATGCCGTTGGATTGGCGGCTGGAGCAGATTCAGCAGGACTATATCATTGATCTGGAACAAGCCTATGTCGCCCGGCATGGTGCTTACCAAGGCTGGCAATTAATGCAGCAGCAGCTTAGTAACGCCCTGGTTCGATTAGGCAAGCGCCTTGGTAATGCCCGCTTGCAGCGATTACAGCGGCTTCAGGTGTTAGCATTTAGAGAACATGCCCAGGGCAATTCTCAGGCCCATGAAGCATGGCTTGCACCGCTGCTTACCGAGTACTACGACCCGCTCTACCGCTACCATTTAGAGAAACAGCGCGAAAGCGCACCCGTGGAGATTCATGTGGGCGACTGGGAGAGCTGCCTGGCAGCCGCCAGGCAGTGGAACCGGTAATTAACTCCCCTTAACGGCTTACGTTTATACGGCGCTAAGCCATTGGGTCATCAGCCTATCCAGTAGCGGTGCCAAGTGAATAAAGCGATTAGGATTTTCGTTGATTTGTGCATCGTTTTGTAAATAGCGGGAAGCGGCTGGGGATGACGCAACAGGCTGTGGTGTTGTGCTCAGCAACTGCTTGACGCTGGCTGGGGTGACTTCCAGGTGGCAGAGTAGGCCAATGACGCGTCCGCTATCCCAACTAAGCCCTTGCACGGGGGCTGCTTCGCTTCCGCCTAAAGAGAAGGCGTCGTCAGGTAGGCTGAACACATAGCGGTGCCACATAAAGGCCGTGAACTCTTCAGGTAAATCGAGGGTGCTTTCCGGCGCTAAGGTGACCGTATGCCAGCCTGTTTCTGGATAGGTGCCAGGAGCGACTACTGCTCCCAAAGCACGGGCTATCCAGTGCGCGCCCAAGCCAATACCCAATAACGGCTTTTGCCCATCCAAATAGCGATTGATGAGCTTATCTTCTGCCTTAAACCAAGTTGGTGGTTGGCTGATAAGTGCCTCTGGCCCATCAAGTATGATCAGCGCGTCACATTCGTTCGGGCGCGGGGTTAATTCTCCCGCATAGAGATGAAAAACGGTGTAACTATGCCCCATACTGGTTAGCCAGTCGGTTATACGAGCGGGGCCATGGTCAGGGCCGTGCTGTAGTAGATGAATATGCATGGTAATCTCCTCGCCGGCCGAATCATCACTATCGACCATAACGTACCGGCTACTTTTCACCAATATCCCACGTCAAGCGATCCAGGAAATCAGTATGGTGTCGAAACCTCAGGGCTTTTATCAGCGGCTGCAAGAACTCTCATTACCTGCCCAGCAAGCCTTTATGGCGGCGCTATGCGAGCGCTTGCTTCCCAATTACGCGTTATATGAACAAACCACCGGCCAGGGTGATAGCCACACCCTGAGGGCGGTGCTGAGTTTGGTCTGGGAGCGGCTGAACGTGCCCAATGCCAGCATCGATTTTTCCCGGCAGGCAGAAAAGCTGGCCGAATGCGAGCCGCCTGAGGGTGATGATAGCTTTGGCGCGCGGCGCGCTCTAGATGCAGTGGTCTCTGTTTCAGCACTGTTAGACACGCTTCAAGGCGAGTCACCGGAAGCCGTGCTGGATGTTAGCCGTACCTCCCGTGCAGGCGTTCGCGCTTTCATAGAACTCACCGAAGGCGAAGACGACGCCCAGGCGTTAGCACTGATTATCCGTGACCACCCGTTAATGGCAGATGAAAACGACTTCCAAGACGCCGTGCTGGAAGCCGTTAGTGAAACGCTGGATAAAGCGGCATTAAAAGAAGTACGTGAGTTAGGGCGCAATGGTGGGATTAGCAACCTAGGGCTTACGCTTGAAGAAGCCGATGAGTAGCGCCTAAAAGCGCACCCCTGCGGTCACCATCATGCCAGCGGTTCCAAACACGATTAGGTCGGATTCAAATTGTCCCCACTGCACGCCGATACTAGGCAGCGCGGCGGGGGCAACTTCATAACGATTAAACGGAATTTTGTCACGAAACTCATCTTTATAGCCGCGTAAGAGCCCGCCAGTTAGCTTTGCGCGCACATTGATACCTTGGCTGGTTTGCCACAAGGGGAATTCCCGGCCCATGTAAACGTACCAAGTGGGTTGATCAAAGGAGTTTTTGAACCATGCAGCGCCCGCCAGCCAGCGATCTGGATTGTGCAGTTCGATACTAATAAGATCTTGCTGATTGGTATGTTCAGGATCTGGACTGAAGTGGCGGGTATAGAGGCTGGTTTGTACCAGTGTGTGATCCCACTCCAGTGCCGGAGGCCAGTCAGTCAATGAAAATGCACTAGCAGGCGCGCTCATCAGCAGGCCTGCTAGACACCCCATCCATGGGCGTATGCGCAGCATTTTAGATTCCATGTCTATTGGAGGCATTTTAAAGGCGCATTTCGATACCGCGTTCCGCCATATAGCGTTTCGCTTCAGGAATCGTGTACTCGCCAAAGTGGAAAATACTGGCGGCCAATACTGCATCGGCACCGCCTTTCAATACGCCATCGACTAGATGGTCCAGATTACCCACGCCGCCTGATGCGATTACGGGAACGCTGACGGCTTCTGAAATCGCATGAGTCACCCCCAGATCAAAACCAATCTTAGTACCGTCGCGATCCATACTGGTCAGCAGCAGTTCACCCGCGCCAAACTCAACCATTTTCTTCGCCCATTCAACCGCATCTAGGCCCGTTGGGCGTCGACCGCCATGGGTAAAAATCTCCCAGCGGGGCGTTTCGCCCTCCTTAGAGACCCGTTTGGCGTCGATAGCCACCACAATGCACTGGCTACCAAAGCGTTCGGCGGCTTCACGTACAAAGTCAGGGTTGGTTACCGCTGCGGTATTGATTGAGACTTTATCGGCACCGGCGTTCAACATGGTGCGAATATCGTCACAGCTGCGAATGCCACCGCCAACGGTCAGCGGAATAAATACTTCGCCTGCGATGCGCTCCACCATCTCTACCGTGGTGTCGCGATCTTCGTGGCTGGCAGTAATATCGAGAAAGGTGATTTCGTCAGCGCCCTGCTGGTTATAGCGCTGGGCGATCTCCACCGGGTCACCGGCATCACGAATACCCACGAAATTGACGCCTTTGACCACACGTCCGGCGTCTACATCTAGGCAGGGGATAATGCGTTTGGTAAGGCTCATGAAGCGCCTCCCATGAGTTGGTCGCTCAGCCGCTGTGCTTCGGCGACATCCAGGCTGCCTTCGTAAATCGCCCGGCCAGTAATTGCCCCTAAGATACCGCTGTCAGCGGCGTTGCAGAGTGCCGTAATGTCATCCAGGTTGGTCACACCACCTGAAGCAATCACCGGCAAGCCAGCTTCGCGGGCAAGTTGAGCAGTGGCCTCAACGTTAACACCCTGCATCATGCCGTCGCGGGCAATATCGGTGTAAACAATGCTGGAAACGCCGTCATTGGCAAAGCGCTTAGCCAATTCGGTGGCTTTGATGGTAGAGACCTCAGCCCAGCCGTCGGTAGCCACATAGCCATCTTTGGCGTCTAATCCCACAATTACATGGCCGGGGAAAGCGCGGCACATCTCACCTACAAAAGCGGGCTCTTTCACCGCTTTGGTACCGATAATCACGTAGGAAACGCCAGCACTTAAGTAGTGCTCAATGGTTTCTGCACTGCGAATGCCGCCACCGATTTGAATCGGCAGGTTGGGGTAGGCACGCGCGATAGCGGTAACGGCATCGCCATTGACGGGCTTGCCTTCAAAGGCACCGTTCAAGTCCACCAGATGTAGGCGGCGGGCGCCAGCTTCTACCCAGCGTGCAGCCATGGCCACTGGGTCATCGCCGTAAGAGGTCGCATCTTCCATGCGGCCCTGTTTTAATCGGACGCACTGGCCGTCTTTGAGATCAATAGCGGGAATTACCAACATACAAAATCCTCTCAGGGCGTCCAGGTAACAAAATTTTCAAGCAGACGAAGGCCGGCACGGGAGCTCTTTTCCGGATGGAACTGCACCGCGAAGGTTGCGTCGCGTCCAATGGCCACGTGGGCGCTCACCTTGCCGTATTGGGTTGTGCCTAACACCTGGGCATCTTCAGCGGCATTGACGTAATAGCTATGCACGAAGTAGAAGTGCTCGCGGTTATCAATACCTGTCCATAAGGGGTGGTCATGGTGTTGCTCGACCACGTTCCAACCCATGTGCGGTACCTTCAAACGCTGGTCGTGAGCATCGCGCATGTCACCGGGAAAACGATCTACACTGCCTTTAAAGAAGCCCAGGCACTCAACGCCACCATTCTCTTCGCTACTCTCTAACAGCATTTGCTGACCCACGCAGATACCCAGCAGCGGTTTGGCTTGGCGGGACAAAATATCGTCCACCAATCCGCGTAAGTCGGTGCGTTCAAGTTCGCCCACACAGTCGCGGATCGCTCCCTGGCCGGGCAACACTAAGCGGGTTGCGCCAAGAATGCGCCGCGGGTCGCGGGTAATGACTACATTCTCATGGGTCACATGCTCCAGCGCTTTGGCCACGGAATGAAGATTGCCCATTCCATAGTCGATCACGGCAATGGTCATGAAGCGCTCCTTTTGGATGAGGATATAGTCAAAACGAGGCCCGTTGCATAGCCCAACGTATCGCGCAGCATTATAAGCTCCCTTTGGTGGAGGGCATTTGACCTACCATCCGCGGGTCTTCCGCCACGGCCATACGCAGCGCCCGACCAAAGGCTTTAAAAATTGTTTCGGCCTGATGGTGAGCATTAAAGCCTTTGATGTTGTCGATATGCAGCGACACCCGGGCGTGGTTGACGAAGCCTTGGAAAAACTCCCAGAACAGCTGAGTGTCCATGCGCCCGATGGTATCGCGGGTGAACTCAACGTTCATATAGAGGCCTGGGCGTCCGGAAAAATCGATCACCACGCGGGAGAGCGCTTCATCGAGGGGCACATAGGCGTGACCATAGCGGTAAATGCCGCGCTTATCGCCAATGGCTTCAAAAAAAGCTTGGCCTAGCGTAATACCCAGGTCTTCTACGGTATGGTGGTCATCAATATGCAGGTCGCCAGTGGCGTTGATATCGAGATCAATCATCCCATGGCGGGCAACTTGATCAAGCATATGATCCAGAAACGGAACACCGGTTTGGCAGCTAAGACGGCCTTCACCGTCGAGATTGACACTGACCTTAATCTGCGTTTCGTTGGTGTCACGGCTAACCGTGGCAATACGCGCTGACATGTTGCATCTCCTGCGCTGAAGCGCACTCTGAGGGGCGGCGGATGGCTCTCATCAAGCTCTCATCAACTGATCACTGATTGATCAGCCGGTGACGAAGCGACCATTATAGTGAATCGGCGCCCTCATCCGCTACAATGCGCGAAATGTAGCCGCAATCAATTGCGGCAGAAATAGCAGCCAAGCTGCTTTGGTGAAGAGGATTTCAGCATGCCGGTGACACTGCACCATGTCGACCAGGCCCGTTGGGAGGCCGATGAGCAGGTGCGCATAGACCTGGTGCGCATCTATCAGGATGCGCCTCAAGAGCGAATGCCGACCCCAACGGTTGAGCCGTTTATTGAACAACATTTTAAAGGGCAACACTTTTTTGCCTGCGCGCACTTCAACGATAGGCTGCTAGGTGCTGTTGCTGTGCAGGAGGGCGAAGACCAAGCATGGTGGCTCTCTGAATTGTGCGTCCGCAAGACGACACGGCGCCGCGGTGTGGGTTCGCGCTTAATGGCGCTGCTTGGCGAGCAAGCCAAACAAGAAGGCCGCGTACTGCGTATAGAAACCTCTTCATTACCATTGGCAGACCGAGTGTTGCTGTCTAAATTAGGTTATCGACCAATGGCCAATCCAAAAACGCCGGGGCCGGGAATGCCCGCTACCAGCGATTTTGTTGAGTTAGACCCACAAGGGAAAGGATTGTGAAACAGTTATTACGTATTTTGCTGGCGGCGGTTGGCATTCTTGCCATTGTCGCAGTCGCCGCTGTGGTCTATGTGACCACCTTTCTTGATCCCGAAGATTTCAAACCGCGTTTAACGGCCGTAGTGGAAGAGCAAACGGGGCTCAACTTGGCCCTGGAAGGCCCCATTACCTGGTCGTTTTACCCACGCATTGGGGTGAGTGTTGAACAGGCCCGTGCGTGGTTGCCTGATCAATCCCGGGATAGCGCTGCCTTTGCCGCCATTAACCGTGCAGAAGTCAGCGTGGCTTTTGGGCCGCTATTACGCGGAGAAATTGCTGTTGATGGCCTAACACTGGATGGTATGCGTCTAAATTTAGAGCGCGACGCTGAAGGAGAAGGCAACTGGGAACCTCTGTTAGAGCGCCTTGCTGAACAGGGCAACGGTGCCGCTGAAACGGTGCTGGCGCCTGCCAGTGCTGGCCCTAATGCTGATGCCGGTAGCTTATCGGTGGTACTCAATATTGCCAGCGTCGAAGTCAAAAATGCTGATATCCGCTTCCGCGATGTCCAAAGCCAAGCGCTGTGGCGGATGCAGCAACTGAATATATCGGGCAGTAACGTTAATCCAGTGCGCGCCTTTCCGCTTAAAGCTATGTTCACGCTCACCAAGCACAATCGCCTTGATGCTGAGGTGCTCGAGCGTGCCCCGGATATCACTAGCGAGGTAAATCTAGAAACGCGTGTGCGGTTGGGGTTGGAGGAAGAGCTTTTTGTGCTTGAGAATATGGCCCTCACCACACGTACCAACATTGATGCAGCAAGCGAGCCGCAACAGCTCAGCTTGAAAGCTGCCGAGCTGATAGCGCGTATGGAAGACCAGCAGCTTACCATCAGAGAAGGCGTGCTTGAAGCCGGGCTGCGCAATGCTGAGAACTGGCAAGGCAGCTTAGCGCTGACACTCGCCTTTGGTTTGGAAGGCGACTGGCAGGCGCAAACTGCTCAGCTTAAAGATCTCCAACTGACAGGGCCAGACGGTCTGAGAGCGAGTGGACACCTTAACGTTGAACAACTGCGTGACGCCCCGAGCTATCGTGGTCAGCTAACCGCCGCACCCTTTACGCTGCGCCCTTGGCTTGCACGCGCAGGCATTACCCTGGTTACACAGGGCGAGGCTGCATTAAGTGATGTTGCGATGACCAGTCCGATTGAAGGCGATGCCGAACAGTTTTCACTGCCTAGCCTCTCGCTAGTGGTAGATGAGAGCACCTTTACTGGTGAGCTATCAGCAGCATTAGACGGCACGCGGTTAGCGTTTGATTTAGAGGGTGATCGTTTAAATCTAGATCACTATTTACCCAGAGCAGCAACCGCAGAACAGGCTAGTCGCGGGTTTCTACGCAAAGCCTTCGCTCAAAGTGGCGAATCCCTGCTTCCGCAAGCCTGGCTCAGTGAGTTAGCGCTTGAAGGTGATTTGAGTGTTGGCAATTTAGTGTTAGCGGGCCTCACCTTCAATAATCCGAGTTTGCAACTGCGTGGCGACAACGGCGTCCATCAACTGACCGCATTTGAATCCGGTTTTTATGAGGGCGAGCTCAATGCAACGGGGCAAATTGATGCCACCGAGTCGATCCTTGAGTGGGCGCTTTCGCCCACGATTAACAACGTGCAAGTAGCCCCCCTCATTGAAGCGATCAGTGAAGAGACGTCACCGCTGCGGGGCCGGTTTAACTTATCAGGCGATCTCACCAGCCTTGGAAACAGTCGCGAATCATTGCTGAGTAATCTCAATGGTGAGCTCACTGCCCGTCTGAACGACGGTGCTATTTTAGAAACCAATATTTCTCAGCAAATGTGCGAGTTAGTTGCCCAATTAGAAGGCGAGGGCACGCTGCGTGATTGGCATGCTGATACGCGCTTTGAGCGTTTCGATGGGACATTCCAGGTTCGTAATGGCGTCGTTGGAAGTGATGACCTTTTGATTACATTGCCGGGCATCGACGTTCAAGGAGAGGGGGAACTGAACCTTACCAATCTGAATTTCGATACTCGCGCTAACGCTCGTTTGGTCGATACCGCTGACGCTGCTTGCGAAGTGAATCCACGCCTTGAGCAGTTGCCGCTCCCGTTGCGCTGCGAAGGCAACTTGAGCAGTGAGCGTGCTGAATGGTGCCGTTTTGATAGAGAGGCTTTCCAGACCGTTGTCGTTGACTTATTACGTGAAGAGGCCGGTAGCCGTGTCGGTGAAGAGATAGAGGAGCGCTTAGGTGAATCTTTAGACCAGCTAGACGAGCGTTTAGGCGAAGGTGCTGGTCAGCAGCTTCGTGATGGTCTGCGTAGGTTATTTAACTAAGCGTTTTGGTGATGTGAACTGAAGCAGTCAGTACAGCGCCGGCCTAAACGCCGGCGCTTCTGTATTCGCGATTTATTAAGGAAGGTACATGGCTGATATGCCCTCACCACGGCTGGCAGCGGACGAGTTCCAGCGCCGCCTGTTAGCATGGTTTGATCGATATGGCCGCCACAACCTGCCGTGGCAGTCGCCGCGAAGCGCTTACCGGGTATGGGTGTCGGAAATCATGCTGCAGCAGACTCAGGTTGCCACTGTCATTCCCTATTTTGAGCGTTTTATGGCGCACTTTCCTACGTTGGAAAGCCTCGCCAAAGCGCCGCAAGATGAAGTGCTTCACTTATGGACAGGGCTTGGCTATTACGCCCGCGCGCGCAATTTGCATAAGGCTGCACAGGTGGCAGTAGCAGAGCATGGCGGTGAGCTGCCGTGTGAGAGTGTCGACGCGTTAATGACACTGCCCGGTATTGGGCGCTCCACCGCTGGCGCCATCATCGCCCAGAGCACCGGGCAGCGTGCCGCCATCTTGGATGGCAATGTAAAACGCTCACTCACCCGCCTCCATGCGGTTCCTGGCTGGCCAGGGAAGCCCGCGGTTGAACATACGCTTTGGACATTGGCCGACTATTACACGCCGTCAACGCGGCTAGCTGATTACACTCAAGCAATAATGGATTTTGGTGCCACGCTATGTAAACGCAGCAAGCCCGACTGCCCAAGCTGTCCGTTTAATGATGTCTGTTTAGCCTATGCCCAAGGGGAGCCACAGCGCTACCCGGAATCTAAACCGAAAAAAGCGCTGCCTAAGCGTCAAACGATCATGCTGATGCTCCGCGATCTGGAAGGTAGGGTATGGCTAGAGCAGCGTCCGCCTAGTGGCCTGTGGGGCGGCTTATGGGGCCTGCCGCAGTTTGATACACACAGTGAACTCAATGACTGGCTAGAGGCTAACGTCGTTAACCCAGAGCGCTTAAGTCGGCCGCCTAGCTTTTATCATACCTTTAGCCATTTTCGCTTAGAGATTACCCCGCAGCCGGTGACCTGCGATAGGCTGGGCGGTATTCGCGAAAGCGGCGTATGGTATGACATCAATCATCCACCTGCGCTGGGCCTTGCAGCCCCGGTAAAAGCGTTGCTCAGCCAGTTAACACCTTTTACCCTCGACCCCACTCCAGGGCACGCTTAAGGCGCTTGCGTAGGGGGAAGGTTTTCAAATAGCGTCGTTGAACCAGGAGCATTTTATGAGCAACACCGTTTTTTGCCGTAAGTATCAAAAAGAGCTGGAAGCACTGCCGTTTCCACCACTGCCTGGCAAGCAGGGCCAGGAGATTCAGGCCACGGTTTCCAAACCGGCCTGGGAAGCTTGGCAGTCGTTACAAACCCGACTGATCAATGAAAAGCATCTCAACATGCTGGACCCGGAATCACGTGCCTATCTTATGGATCAGATGCAACGCTTCCTCGACAACCAGGAGACCGATCAAGCCGAAGGCTATGTGCCGCCCGCTCAGGGGTAAGAAAAGCTGTGATGCATGAGCAACTGACTTGTCATCAGTAGGCCAGAGCACTGATAAGACACGTTAGAGCCATTGGGAGTGACATTGAAAGAGCAGGGTAAAACACCCCTAAGCAACGGTATCGCAAGAAAGTTTCATAAAGGTGTTGACGAAAAGCGGCGATTTTAGTTTAATACGCACCGTTGGCAGCGGCCAGATAGCTCAGTTGGTAGAGCAGGGGATTGAAAATCCCCGTGTCGGCGGTTCGATTCCGTCTCTGGCCACCACACTGCTGGGGTATCGCCAAGTGGTAAGGCACCGGTTTTTGGTATCGGCATTCCCAGGTTCGAATCCTGGTACCCCAGCCATTGCCAACAAGATTTCTTGTTGATTGCAAAGCCTAGCAGCAATGCAATCATGTTCTCAAGAAAACGTGAAGCGCCGACATAGCTCAGTTGGTAGAGCAACTGACTTGTAATCAGTAGGTCCCGGGTTCGACTCCTGGTGTCGGCACCACTAAAAGTGGTTATAAAGCAAAGCGTTAGAGAATTTAAAAAAGCCACCTTCTAGGTGGCTTTTTTTTGTTTATAGGATTGCCCTATAACCTCTTAATCCTGTTTATTTTTACCTAATGTGAAGTCAGGCGGGTCGCTAGCTGGAAAGCTCTCTTCACTCATTTCATCAACATGTTCCTCTTGTTTGTTATAAGTGGAGAGTTTGGCAAACTCGCTCAAGGGTTGGGTTAAAACCCAATGATCCTCTTTTTGGCTCAAGTATTCATTAGGAATGCTGTATGTATTTCCATCGCTTGCCTCAAGGGCTACCCGTTGCAGATATTTATCTCTCACGAAGTGTCCTATAAGCTGCTGTTTTTCGTCATAGACATCGTACAATTCTTGCTTCATAGTAGTTACCTCAAAAAATATTTTTCCATATAATTCAATTGATTAGATTAAGTTTTCAAAGGGTTGGATTATCCGCGACCTTTAGGATCGGTCTCTTCGGTTTTCTTATCAATATTATCTTTATGGGCGTGCTTTTCTCTAGCTAGTTGCACGCCTCGAATGGGTGTTTCTTTGATCGAGGTATTGTGACTAGGCTGTGAGTGAGATTTTGCTGCTTTCTGGTTATCAACGTTCTCATCTGGTCGAAATGGTTGTGGTTCCTCATTGCGTGGGGCTTCCTGCATTGAACTCTCATCGACAGGCGTGTCCTTCTCGATCACATGCTTAGCTTTTTGGGCTTCCTGGCTGTCCTTCTGGCGTTCAAATGATCTACGACTCATATCTATGCTCCTCTGCTTACATGCTATTTGCTTTAAGAAAAGAATTGCATCTATCTATTTTTCCGTAAGCGGAACGGGCTCAAGAAGGCGAACATTGCTAATAATCAGTCCGCTCCTTGGTCGTGCCGGTATGACGTTCAGATCAACAGTTAGATCCTGTGGTGGTACGTCATAACTAATTTGTTGGGTAAATTGATCAATTGCCAAGTCAATGAGTGAGAATGTGATCGCTTCGCCGGGGCAACGATGCTGCGTAGCATGCTCGCTACCCCCTTGAGGAATCATTGCAAAACGATAAAAATCATCATTTTCTTGCTCGAAACGTTCCGGCCAGAATTGGTTCGGCGTCTCCCAGCGTTGTGAGTCGTGATTAGTTCCGTATAGGTCAAGGATCGTTTGCCTGCCACGCTTAAAGCGATAGCCTTTCCAGGTAAAGCTAGTTTTGACCCTTGCCGCGAGGAAGGGGAAAAAAGGATAGTAGCGTCTTACCTCTTGAATGAAATAAAGGTGATAAGCGTCTGAGCCTGTCTGTTTAAGTTTTTCAAAACAATTCGAGTATTTATGCATCGCCAGCACGGCAAATACCATATAGCGTGCTATAGCTAAGTGAATCCGCATAAGTTATGGTGTATAAAGCGAGGCTTATAACAAGGGAGATGCACCATGTCTCGTCGCTTGCGCTTCATTTCTTTGACGCC
>NZ_JBNNIW010000053.1:0-17011 GCF_050269715.1 Halomonas sp. NPDC076908
ACAACGTCCGGTTTCAGGATGGGGAGCAGGTAACCGATCAATCAGACAGGACTGCCGCCTGACTGCCATCCACCAGATTTGACTATAACTCTAGCCGCGCCCATACTGAGCTTATCAGCTGGATTGGCGCACGGACGGAAGGCAACTTCCAAGAGGCATCATGAGCCTGTACGGATTACGCAGATCGCTGTTCGCCCGGTGGCCGGGCATGTTCGTTCTCTGGCTACTGGCCTGGTCGGTGGGAGCGGCCTACGCCTGCTCGCCCCAACTGGAAGTGGGCGAGCCGGAGAGCCAGGTGATTCTTGCTGTGGTAGATGAGTCGCCGTCTCAGCATCCGGAGAACTGCGACGATCCCTCTCCCGGAATCACGGCCAGCCTCGGCAAGGTGCCGGCAGAAGACCTGCGCAACCCGGCGGCTGCCGCGGGGTTACCCCTCGAGCTTTTTTCCTCTCCTTTCCTCCTTGCTACACGGGGCGAAGCATCGCACCTGTGTGGCCTCGCTACGTACTCATCTCCCCCCGTTTATCTCGCTACGGCACGGCTGCGTATCTAAGATCAATCGCTTTCAGCGACGTCTTCCGAATTTTGCGTGTTCCATGAGTCTGGCTCCAATCGGGCCGACTTACGAGCCATCCGAGGTGAACGATGAAACTCGACAAGCACTCTGCCGACTCCGGCGGCCAGCAGCCAATACGTTTCTGGCTGCCACTGGGACTTTTTCTCGCCTTCGTGGTGTATCTGCTGTGGGCTGAGCATAGGGTTCACTTTATACAGTTTCTTCCCTTTCTCATCTTGCTGGCCTGTCCGCTGATGCATGTGTTCATGCACGGCGGTCACGGTGGCCACCACGGCAAGAGCAAGAACGAGGAGGATCAGTGATGAACGCGGATCACAGCGCCTATGGGCTGTGGATACTGGTCGTCCTGAACTCGGCCGTATTCATCTTTTTCGCGTTCAGCTTCATCAAGCCACGCAGTAAGACGGACTGGCGGAGCCTGGGTGCCTTCTCGGCATTCGTGGTGGCGCTGTTCGTGGAGATGTACGGGTCCCCCCTGACCATCTACTTTTTGGCCGGCTGGTTGGCCTCGCGCTTCCCCGATCTTGATCCCTTCTCTCACGAGAGCGGTCACCTTCTCCAGACTCTCCTGGGGGTTGAGGGAGACCCTCATTTCAACGTTTTGCATATCGCCAGCAGTATCATCATCGTGGTGGGGTTCCTCATTCTGGCGTCTTCCTGGCGTGTACTTCACCAAGCCCAGCAGCATGGCGAACTCGCTATGACCGGCTGGTATGCGCGCTGCCGACACCCGCAATATGCCGCCTTTATCCTGATCATGCTCGGGTTCCTGCTGCAATGGCCCACGCTGTTGACCCTCATCATGTTCCCAATCCTGGTTGTGGTCTATGTACGCCTCGCTCGCCGCGAAGAAGAGATGGCTATGAAAGAGTTTGGCGAGGAATACAGAACCTATATGAAGAAAATTCCGGGGTTTATACCCCGAGTCAATCCCAAATCCCCTGCTCATTCCAAGGGGGAATGAAGCATGCCGTCTGACACCGATGGCTGATCGATTCTGTGTACGAAAAACTTGGTAGAATAGGAGAATATCCCATGAAAACTAAAGATCATCGTCTAGGCGTATCCGAGATCAACCTGGTGACTCGGCACCTGAAACTTGAGCCCAGCGAGGAGGAGGACATTCGCGCTGCTGTCGCCGACATCGACGAGCTATACGGGCTGGATAGTGTTGCCTTCGACCCCAAAAAACGGAGGCTGGACCTGGATTACGACGCCTCGAGACTGTGTCTCGACTGCGTCGAGGAAATTCTGGAGAGGCACACTGTGAAAATCAGCCAGGGTTGGTGGAATCGATTCAAGGAGGAACACTATCGGTTTGTTGATCAGAACGTGAAGGACAACGCCAGACAGGAACCGTGGAGCTGTCATCAGACGCCGCCAGGTGGTAAGGGAAAACGATAAGAATGTCGAGAGGAGGGGCGAAACGACCAAGCAGTTAATGGAGGCTGTAACATGAACTATCTAAAGCAATCGTTTGTGCTGGTCGCTCTTCTGTCATCATGGGCTGCCGGGCCACTGTTTGGTGAGGATGCTGGTTATTTCCAGTCGACGGGTAGCATGAACGTCTATATCGGCATCCTGCCGGCTGAGATGATCAAGGATTACCCCATCGTTCACCAGAGGCGCGAGAGTACGACTACCCGCGAGCAGCACCTGATCGTGACGCTGACTGACCAAGAAAGTGGCCAGCGGATCGAGGATGCCGATGTTACCGCACGCCTGGTTCATGAACGGCATGCGGGCTCCTTCAGACCACTCGAGCCGATGGACATCGCCGATACGATCACCTATGGCAACTTCTTCAGATTCCCGGCAGAAGGCGGATACAGTATTCAGCTACGCATCAACCGCGCTGGAGAATCGATTACCGAAGTCGAGTTCCGCCACCAACATGTGATGGAGTGAGTGACTCAGCTCTGTATCCGTCGGTAAATTCAACCCTGTTCCCTGCCTCGGCGGGGAGCACGGCACGGGTTGCCCTATGCGTTATGCTCAGGCTCTGACATCTCTCGCCCAGGTATTTCATCAGTCTTGTCCTGCCTGCCACTCTTCGGAAAAGATTGCGGCGATGCTCAACAAAATGAGCATGATCCCACCCAACTCCTGCCGCGTAATGGGCTCCGCATAGAGGACCCAGGAAAATCCAAAGCCCACGGCTGGTACCGCATAGAAAAACAGTGACAGACGCCCGAGATCACCATGACGAAGCAACCAGTACCAGGTGAGTGTCAGGAGGGCCGTGCCGGGAATCCCGAGGAACAGCAATAGGCTAATGAACTGTAACGACCATGTGATCTTGGGATCGGGCTCCAGTGCCAGCGAGAGAAGGAACAATGGAACACTGCTCAGCACCAGTGGCCAAGCGGCCAGCATAAGCCGAGACACGCCTGGGCCGACGTGCTTGACGATCAAACTGGCTGTGACGAGCCCTACACTTGACGCCAGTGCGAGTAATGGGCCGATTTGACCACCCACGGCCATCTCAGATGTCGCCGGAAACGCCACCAGAACGACGCCCACAAGGCCTAGCAACAAGGCAAGCAAGCGCATCCGGGTCAGTCGCTCGCCAAGCAGCCAGACACCCAGTGCAACCGCCAGCAAGGGTTGGCTGTTACCCAGTACCGACGCAATCCCGGCTCCCGTGAATCCAAGGCTGATGGCCATGGTGCCGTAGGCAAAGGCTGTGACGGCAATGCCCAGTACGATGATCCATGGCCATAGATCGCGACTGGGTACGAGCCGAATGCCCATCACAGGAAACAGCGCGAGCAGCATGGCGCCACCAATTAACAAGCGCAGCGCTACCAGGCGCAACGGCGGTGCCTGCTCAAGGGCCGCCTTGAGTGTTACAAAGCAGGTGGCGCTTGCTAGCACAACAGCCACAAGGGCGATAAGCCGTAGCCATCGAGGTGGTACTGTCATTGGTCCACCTAGCAACGTCGCATATCCGCAACATATGGCTGGATAGCCAAGCTAATTCTCTCAGCTGCGGCCCTGATTACCCATACGCTTTCGCCACTCTTCCACTTCAGCGGCATTCGCCCTTTTGTCATCCTGATCTCTTGGCCTTAGCTGGTGAATTATGAGGGGTCAACAACCGAGTTATCCAGCAGGCATCATGAAAATGGTTGCATACCGTGGCGATGGCGATCGTCAAGGGAACACCCATGAAGGCGCCGGGGATGCCCCATAGCATGCCCCAGAAGAAAATGGAAAAAACGACGGCGAAGGGGGAGACGGCAAGGGCGCGTCCTTCGAGCCTGGGGTCAAGCAGGTTGCCGATAGAGAACTGGATGAGTGTCATGCCGAGGAGAACCAGTGCCGGGGTCTGCCATGACTCGAACTGGACAATGGCGAAAAGGACCGGAGGAAAGACCGCGAGAATGGAGCCGACAAAGGGGATGTAGTTCAGCGCGAAGGCGAGTATGCCCCAGGCAATGGCAAAGTCGAGCCCCGCCATTAGCGCAAATATCCAGGTCAACAAACCGGTCAGTACACTGACAGCGGTCCTGACGAGCATGTAGCGGCGAAATTTCCACCCGAGAATATGGAATGCCCTCAACAGCCGGTCGGCTGCATCCGCGCCAAGTGCATGAGGAAGGCGATGCTGAAAGGCACTGGCTTCCAGCAGGCCCAGAATCAGAAAGATCAAGGTCAATGCCACGAAGCCCATGATCGCATTGATGCGCAGCACGGCCTCATGAACCAGGTGAAAGAGTCCGTTGGGGCTGAACGGATCACCGGCGGTGGGCCAAAGGCCAACCCCCCTTCCTTCGAGCCATAGCCCGATGGCGCGATAGGTCTCCTGTGCACGTTCGCCATACAGGGACAGGCCGACCGCAACGGTACGGGCGCCGTAGCCGATCAGCAGGAGAACCGCAGCCGTGGCAACCAACACGAGCATAACCGAAACGATGAGCGCCAATCCGCGCAGTGCTCGCCTTCCCTTGAATGCTCTGTGTTGGTACACAGGCCACACCAGCGCCATCAGAAACAGCGAGAATGCCATGGGCGCAGCGAGAACCCGTAGCCAGTAGAGGGCGGCGACGATAAGGATGATCGCGATCACCCAGAGGGGATTCAGTATCGGTGACCCATGGTGGTCATACATGATGTATACCTTGTTGTAGAGCTGTTCGCCTGATTTCGCACGAAATCGTTACATTACGCGTCGAAAGATCAACCAGTATACCTTGTTGTAGAGCTGTTCGCCTGATTTCGCACGAAATCGTTACATTACGCGTCGAAAGATCAACCAGGCCACCAGGTACAGGGGCATGCCGATCGCCACCAGGGCGAGGGCATGGGGCCAGAGGATCTCCATGCCGGCCCCCTTGAGGAAGATGCCCAGGGTGATATCCAGGTAGTGTCGCAATGGACTGGCCAGCGACAGCTGCTGGAGCAGGTTCGGCATGTTCTCCACCGGGACCATGGTGCCGGACAGGAACATCAGCGGGAACAGGCCGAAGAAGGCGAGCAGCAGGGCCTGCTGCAGGGTGCGGGAGATGGCCGCCACCAGGACGCCGAGGCCGATGGCACTGAGCAGAAACAGCGCGGTCAGGGCGAAGAAGAGTGGCAGGCTGCCCCTGACCGGCACGCCGAACCAGCCGACCAGCGCCAGGCTGGGGAAGAGGGCGATCAGGCCGATCAACAGGGTGGGCACGGTCTTGGCGATGAACAGTTCGCCACGTCGAATGGGCGTGACCATGAGCTGCTCGATGGTACCGACCTCCTTCTCGCGAACGATGGAGGCGGCAGGGTGGACGACGCCGATCATCAACCCCGCCAGGGCGATCATCGCCAGTACCGTGAAGCTGACGTTGGTCTGGTCCGGGTTGTACCAGGTGCGCAGCTGCGCTGCTACCGTAGCTAATTGTCGCTCGTCGAGTGTTCCCCGGTGCATCCGGAAGACCTCCACCGTCTGCAGCGCATAGCCACGGGCGACGGCGGCCGTGTTGGCGTTGCTGCCATCGACCAGGAATTGCAGGGCCTGCCCCCCGCCGCGATAGAGCTCGTGCTCGAAGTTAGCGGGAATGACCAGTACCGCCTGTGCTTCCCCGCGTTCCAGGTACGGCTCGGCCGCCGCAACATCGCGCAGGTGTGCCACCAGACGGAAGTTGCCGCCTGCGACGAAGTCATCGATCAGGCGGCGGCTGGCCGGGCTCTCGTTGGCATCGACCACGGCCAGCGGCAGGTCGCGCATCTCCATGCCCAGGGCATAGGCACAGATCACCACTTCGATGGTGTAGAGCCAGAAGATCAGGAACAGCACCACGGGATCGCGGAAGAACTGGATCAGCTCCTTGTGCAACAGGCTCGACAGGCGCATCAGGCCACCTTCTTCTTCAGCCGCCAGGCGGCCAGGGCGAAGACCAGCAGGGTGTAGACGGCGACGATGGCGATGCTCGGCCACAGGACCTCGAGCCCGACGCCCTTGAGCACCACGCCACGGGAGATGTCGACGAAGTAGCGACCCGGAAAGGCCAGGGTGTAGAGCTGGACCACATAGGGCATGGTGAAGATCGGAAACAGCATGCCCGAGAACAGGATGGAAGGCATCAGGGTCATGATCAGCACGGCCAGCAGGGCGACCAGTTGGGTACGGGTCACGGCCGACACCAGCAGGCCGATCCCCAGGGTACAGAGCACGTACAGCAGCGATATCGCCAACAGGAAAGCGACGCTGCCCTGGAACGGTACCCCGAACCAGAGAAAACCGACGGCGATCACCATCGCCATCTGTGCGAAGGCGATGATCGCATAGGGAATCAGCTTGCCGACGAGAAACTCGACGGAGGAGAGCGGCGAGGCATAGATCTGCTCAATGGTGCCGGTTTCCTTCTCCCGCACCAGGGCGAGCGCGGTAAGCAGCGGCGGGAAGGCCATCAGGATCACCGCATAGAGGCCGGGCACCACGGTGTGCACGCTGCTGAGCGAGGGGTTGTACCAGACGCGGGTTTCCAACTGCAGGGTTTCCGGTGGCGCTGCATGGCCAAAGCCGCTGGCGATGGCCAGCGCATGGCTGCTGACCAGCGTCGCCGTGGCGGAATAGGTGCCGTCCACCAGCAGTTGGACCGGGCTCGGCTCATGGCGGGCGAGGGTGCGTTCGAAACCGGGCGGGATGATCAGCGCCAAGCGGATCTCGCCGCGTTGCAGGGCCCGCTCCACCGCATGCGGGTCGGTCAACTCACGCTCGAGGTGGAAGACGCCGCTCGCCGTGAACGCTTCCGTGAGTTGCCGGCTGGTGGGGGTGCGGTCCTCATCCAGTACGCCCAGGGTGATGTCGTCGACATCGAGCGTGATCGCATAGCCGAACAACAGCAGCATGATCAACGGCATGAGCAGCGCGACGCCGACGGTGATCGGATCGCGCAGTACCTCTTTCGCCTCCTTGGTCGCCACGGCGGCGATGCGCCTCGGGTTCATGATGCCAGCTCCCGCTGCGCTTGCTCGATATGGCCGAGGAAGACCGCTTCCATGCCGGCATCGGCCGGCAGCCGCAATGCCTGGCGCAGCTGCTCGAGGGTGCCAAGGGCGACCAGGCGGCCCTGGTGCATCAGTCCCAGCCGGTGGCAGTAGCTCGCCTCTTCCAGGTAATGGGTGGTGACGAACACCGTCATGCCGCCGCTGGCCAGGGTCTGGATCAGCTGCCAGAAGCGCTGACGGTTGAGCGGGTCGACGCCGGAGGTGGGCTCGTCCAGGAACAGCACCGCCGGGCCGTGCAGGATGCTACAGGCCAGCGCCAGGCGCTGGCGTACCGCCGCCGACAGCTCGCTGACACGGCGTGCCTCGATCCCGGCTAGGGCCGTCATGCCACTGGCCCATTCGATCGACTGGCCTCGACGCTTGCCGCCAAGGCCGTAGGCCCCGGCGAAGAAGCGCAGGTTCTCGGCCACCGTGAGATCCGGGTAGAGCGAGAAACGCTGCGACATGTAGCCGATGCGGCTGCGCAGGGCACGCGCCTGCCGGGTCACCGAGAGGCCGGCGACGAAGGCCTCGCCGTCGCTGGGCAGCAGCAGCCCGCAGAAGACCCGGATCAGGGTGGTCTTGCCGGCACCGTTGGGTCCCAGCCAGCCGATCACCTCGCCCGGCGGCACACTGACCGAGACCCGGTCGACGGCGGTGAAGTCGCCGAATCGCACGCTGAGTCGTTCCGCTCGTACCTCGCCACCCTGCGTTTCCATGATGGCCGGTGTCATCGGCGGCGGTGGTGCTGCCGTTGCTGTACTCAGGGCGATGAAGGCCTCCTCCAAGCCTGGCTCGGCAGGCGTCAGAGTGGCGAGTCCATCCAGCTGCGCCAAGGTGGCTGGCGGCAATTCAGCTCCGACATGCAGTTGGATGCGCAATCGGTCCGCCAGCCACTGTAGATTCAGCACTTCGGAGGCGTCGCGCAGGATGGCCTGTACGCGGATGCTTCTGGCAGTTTGTATCTCGTAGATCCGCCCAGGGACCTGGGCGCGCAACTGCGCCGGGGTATCCACCGCCAGCACTCGGCCCTGGTCGAGAAAGGCGAGTCGATCGCAGTATTCCGCTTCGTCCATGTAGGGGGTGCTGACCACCACCGTGCTACCGTGCTGCTGGTAACGCCGCAGCAGTTGCCAGAGCTCACGGCGCGACACGGGATCAACGCCCAGGCTGGGCTCGTCGAGCAGCAGCAACGGTGGGGCATGAATCAGGTTGGCACACAGCGAGAGCTTCTTGCGCATGCCGCCGGAGAGCTTGCCGGCGGGTCGGTCGAGGTGGACCTGCAGACCGGCCATGGTCAGCAGTTCGTGACTGCGGCTGGCGAAATCTTGCGCCTCGACGCCGCGGATACGGGCGGCAAACTGCAGATTCTCGAGGACGCTGAGTCGGTCATAGAGCGTGAAGCCCTGTGACATGTAGCCGACCCGGGCATTCACCTCGGCCGCCTGGCGCACCGTGTCGAAGCCAAGCACCGTCGCCTGACCTTCGCTGGGGTCCAGAATTGCCGCGAGCAGTTGCATGAGCGTGGTCTTGCCGGCGCCGTCCGGGCCTAGCAGCCCGAAGATCTCGCCCCGCTGGACCTCCAGGTCCACCTCCGTCAGCACCTGCCGGCCGGCGAAGCGCCGGCCGAGCCCGCTGGTGCGGATCGTCGCGGTCATGGTGGCACGACCAGGGTGTCGGGCCACGGCGCCTCGTCCTGCCAGCGAAGCCAGGCGTCGGCCGGCATGCCGGGCTTGAGCACGCCGTCGGGGTTGGCTACCTGCAGGGTCACCCCGAAGACGGTGCGCGCCCGTTCATCGGGCAGGTGGACATCGCGGGGGGTGAACTGCGCCTGGCTGTCGATCGCGCTGACCTCGGCCTCGAAGTAGCGGTCCGGAAACGCCGTTACCCGCACCCGGGCCGGGGTGCCAAGCCGAACCCGGCCCAGCACCCGTTCGGTCACGTAGATCTTCATCCGGGGGCGGTCCAGGTCGACCAGCACGCCGAACGACTGCCCTGGCGCGACCACCTCGCCGATCTCCACCGCCTTGACCAGCACGGTGGCATCGATGGGACTGCGCAGCAGGGTCTTGTCGAGCTGGAGGGCGAGCTGGCTGCGTTGCTGACGCAGTGCCTCCAGATTGGCGGCGGCCTCTGCGCGCTGCGCTTGCAGCACCTCGACCTCACCCGCCGCCTCGCGTCGGCGATCTCCGCTGTGCTCCAGCTGCTGCGCGGGAATAGCGCCGGTTCGCCGCAGGGCGCGCGCGCGTTCCAGCTCTGTCTCGGCATTGCCGAGGTGGTGGCGTGCCGTATCGAGCATGCGCTCGAGCCGAACCACTGACTGTTCACCGGCGATCAGGCGCGCATCGAGTTCGGCCTGCTGCAGACGAACAAGGCGATCGTCCAGGCGAATCAGCTCGGCTCCCGCGCTGATGGGTTGGCCCTCCACCAACTGATTTTCCACCACGCGTCCTGGGATTTCAGCGGCAAGGCGGACCTCGGTGGCTTCGATACGGCCGCTGCCATAGAGGAAGCCGGGCGGCAGTTCCGTCGGGCGCAGCGCGAGGAAACCCAGGTAGCCGCCAGTGGCTAGCAGAATGACCGCAATGATCGTCCATAGCGAGTGTCGCATCAGCCCTCCCTCCTCACCGGCTAGCCACCTAGGCGCTTTCCGTGCCTATTCCCTCATCAATGGCCAACGGCCAGCCGTAGAGGCCGCGAAACGCGAACTCGCTGGCACCGTCGCGTAGCGTTCCCGCGAGTTCGAGCCAGGAGCCGATCATCGCGCTGTTCAGCGCCTCCCATTGGGGAAACGGATTGTCGGTGTTGAGTGGCTCGCGTGCGCTTGCCACGGAGGCTGCCAGCTGCTTCACAGAGTCCATCCAGGGGTTAAAACGCTCGGCGTACAGCAAACGGCTGGTTCTGGCAGGGTGTAGTTGGCGCAGCGCCTCTGCCGTCCATGGATTGGACATTAGCCGTACCCAGGGGCCAAGAAACGTCTCGTAGAGAGCCACGTTGTGCTCGGACAGTGCACGCACCCGCTCGAACGCCGGAACCTGGTCGGGATAATCTAAATCCTCCACGCGACGTTCCTCGAAGTGCACCCGGAATTGTGGCTTGTGACAGTCGGGGTCGCCGGTGGGGTTGTCGATGCGCATCTCGTAAAGGCCGGGCGCCAGGTCGTTCAGCTCACCGACGCTTTCCAGGATCGCCCGATGCTCCAACCGCGCAACCCTGGCCGAGACGAAGATACCGAGATGCCCCACGTGGGAGTTGAGCAGGTAGACGATGCGCTGGCCCGCAGCCTTGAGCGCAGCGGTGTCCGGGTAGACCGCCGGGATCCAGTTCAGCGCCTGGTGGGGCGGGGTGATGTTGTCGCCGCTGGAGGCGAAGATCACCAGCGGATTGCGGATGCGCCGTAGATCGACGGTGCAGCCCGGACAGACCTTGAGCTCGCCGCGTTCGAGCTTGTTGCCGACGAAGAGGTTCCCGACGATAGAGGTGATCTCTTCCTTGCTCAGTGCGTAGAAGCCCGTCCACCAGCGCTCGAAGTCGAGGAACCGCTCGCGCTGGCCGTCGATGTCGGCGAACAGCTCATAGTCCTTCTGCCAGAGGGTGTTAGCCGGCTTGAGCGACTCGAAGTTGACGGCCAGGTGGGCGCCGTCGAAACGCCCATCGCCCAGGTCGGCCAACAGGTGTGCCAGCCAGGCGCCGCCCATGAGCCCGCCGGCAAGCCGCATGGGGTTGACGCCGGACTCGCCCGACCAGTAGGAGAGCGGCGAGCCATTGAGGACAGCGGGTCCCACCAGGCCCTCGCAGTCGGCGGCGAGCAGGGCGATGGCCCAGCCCGCCTGACAGTTGCCGTAGAGCACCGGCGGCTTGCCAGGGTGGCGTTCGGCTACCGTTTCGACGAAACGCCGCAAGACATCCAATACATCACCCAGCGTCTGCCCGGCCACGGGCTCCGGAAAGAAGGCGACGAAGTAGACCGGGTGGCCTTCGTGGAGCGCCATCCCGACTTCGGAGTCGCGCTTGAAGCCGCCGATGCCGGGGCCGTGGCCGGCGCGCGGATCAACGATGACTACTGGGGGCTTGGTCGCGTCGAGGCAGTCCTCCAGGCAGTCATCGCCCACCCGGGTGATCCGCAGCAGCGCATAGTTAGCGGGGCGTTCCAGCCGGCGGCCGTCGAGGACTGTCTCGTAGTCGAAGTCGAGCAGCGGCGGCTTGCCGGCCCGCTCGTGCTCGAGCATGTTGTTTGCGCGCTCACGCAGGGTGTCCAGATGGAGCACGCTGCGCTGCCAGAGATCGGTCTGGTAGCTCAACAGGTTGAGCATCATTTGGTTGGCCACCGTAGCCGGCCACAGCCGATCCGTCGCCGTAGTGGAAGGTTGCTGAGCCATTTAGAGGTCCTTGGAGCGGTTGGTCTGGTGGACCAGGCGCATCGCTTCATGCTCTTCGAGCTTCAGGAGCTCACCGATCAGCTTGCGCGTCTCGGGAATCTCGGTACGCCCTTCGAGATAGCGATAGAAGCCGATGACCTGCTCATGGAGGTCGAAGACCTCCTGGCAGATCTCGTCGAAGCTCATCTCCGCATAGGGTGCGCTGCATGACAGGTGGGGCTTGATGGGCGCGTAGGCAATGTAGTCGTAGAGCCAGGTATTCAACGCCTTGGTGGCGGCCTGCTTCTTGAAGCTAGTGACGGTTTTCTCCAGTGCCGCCTCATGATCCGCTAGATATTCCAACAGCCACTTGGCGCGCTCCTCCTCCTGCCGCGTTGAACAGTGCTTCAGGCACCTGGCCAGATGCTCATGCAGGGCCCGAGTCCACTCGACCACATCACGAAAGGTTTCAACGTTCATGGCAATCACTCACTTTACTGGCGTGTATCAACACATGAGACCAAGTATCGAGATCTCAGTTAGGACACCGGTGACCGTAGCACCAAACCGACAACGTTCGTGGGTATGCCCGTGCCGCGGCTCCGAGTAGAACGGATGTACGGCTTACAGGCGCAGGCGCTGGGTGAGCAGATAGATGGGAACGCCGGAATTGGACGGCTGTTTTCGAGGTGTGCCGGAGACGAAACTAGGGATGGGGGCAGGCGTCGGTTCGGTGGTGACCGTCAGGGCATCCTCGTACTCGATTTCCTGCTGATCGACACGCAGGACTCCCTTAGGCAGGGTGAACTCGCCATGACCGTGCCGGCAAAGTGGCCCTTCTTCATGCCGCGCTTCAGCAGCCACCGTGGTGGAAGCGCCCTCAAGCACCATTACCACGTGGTGCCCGGGATCACCGGCCTCGGGATCCGGGGCCTCGGCATGGGCCAGCGCGAGCCCACTCAGCAGCAGCGCAAATAGCCCGACCAGCAATAGCCTTGCCCACTTCACGGGAACATACGGCGCTTGGCGGTTGAATAAGCTGTGAGAGTGCATGGCGCATCGTTGCCTGACGCTGAGGGATCCTATTCACCATAGCTCACTGGCATCCAATGTCGCTTGATCGACATCAAGTGGCTGGCTGGTGGTTGGGTTACAGGGTCATGAAGGGTGTGGCCTCACCGTCACGGAACTGATAGACGTCCCAGTCGCCCTGCTTGGGCCCGGGCATGCCGGGGGTGCCGATGGGCATCCCGGCCAGGCCGATGCCGCGGGTGTCGGGGCGTTCCTCGAAGAGCTTCTCCACCGCTTCGAACGGCACGTGCCCCTCGATGGCGTAGCCGCCCATCTGGAGGGTGTGGCAGGAGCCGAGGCCGAAGGGCAGGCCGACGCGCTGCTTGATCTTGCCCACCTCGATATCGTCGACGATCTTCACCTCGACCCCGCGGGCCTCGAGCTGGCGGGCGTACTCGTCGCAGCAGCCGCATTCCGGGTTCTTGAACATGGTCGCCTTGTCGGGCAGGGCGGCCTGGGCGGTGCCGGCGCCCAGCAGCAGGGCGGCGGAGAGCAGGAGGGTGGAGCCTAAGCGGTTCATGAGCGGACCTCCGGAAGATCACGGGATGTGCGGGGGGACGTGAACAGGTACTTGGCGAGGGCGGCGATGCCGAGGCCGAGCAGGGTGAGCATGGCGATGGGCATGACCCAGGCCAGCCAAGGCAGGTTGCCCATCAGGGCGGTACAATGCGCGATCATGGTCTTGGTTCCTCTCAGTGGTTGACCCAGGTCACGCCGTTGGGACCCTGGCCAGTGTCGTGGCGGCTGATGACGGCGCCGGCTTCCAGGTCGATGACCGAGAGGCTGTCGTCATACAGGCTGGTGATGAAGGCGAAGCGTCCGGTGTCGTCGACGCTGATGCCGTGGGCGCCGGCGCCAACCTCATGAGTGGCCACCACCGTCAGGCTGTCGAGGGCGATGACCGAGACCCGGTTGTCGGGTTCGGCTTCGCTGCCCTCGTTGGCCACCAGCATGAAGCGACCATCCGCGGTGGCATGTACCTGGATCGGTAGCCGGCCCACCTCGATGCGCTCGATGACCTCGCGGCGGTTGGTGTCGATGACGGCCACGCGGTTCTCGTCCCGTAATGAGACGAAGACCCGGGTGCCATCCGGGGTGAAGCCCACCTGGACGGGCGCCTGGCCCACCGGCAGGCGAGCCACTTCTTCGCGCGCCGCGACATCGATCACCGAGACGCTGCCATCCAGCACGTTGGCCACATAGAGCTCCCGGCCGTCGGGGCTCAGGCGCAGGCCGTGGGGATACTTGCCGGTGGCGATGGTGCCAACGCTCTCCCTGGCTTCGAGGTCGACGACCGAGACGCTGTCATCTCCGGCATTGGTGACGAAGGCGAAGCGGCCTTCCAGGTCACTGACCACATGGGCCGGATGGCTGCCCACCTCGATGCTTGCCAGGGGAGCGCCGGTTGGATCATTGGCCGGGTAGAGCTTGAGCTTGCCGGGGGCAGCGCCGTGAGCATGCGCGTGGCCGTGAGCGTGGTCGTCGGATACCGGTTCCCCCACCGCCATCAGGTAGCGGCCGGCAGCGCCGAGCTGGACGTTGTGGGGGGCTATGCCGATGGCATGGCGAGAGGCGGTGCCGTTGCCCAGGTCGATGTGGGTCAAAGAGGCGCCGCGCTCGTCGGCGGTGACCACGCTGCCGGCGGGACTCTCGCCGGCGAGTGCCGGGGGGCTGGAGAGGGCCAGCCCGGCGGCCACCAGCCAGCCGAGGAGCAGAGTCTTTCCGCCGAGGGAAAGGGGGGAAGGGAGGAATGCCTGGCGCGCCATGGCGGCCGATGGGACACGGATAGTCATGATGAACTCCTGATGAACGTAATGTTTGATGCGACGGGGAGTCGCGATCCGACGGCGATGCCGCCTGCGTTCGATCAGGCTCTGGGAGGGCGTCTGGGGGGCAGCGGGATCTGCGGGAACAGGGCCATGGCCGGCGAGTCGGCCTGGCGCTGCGGACCCACCACGGGGAGTCGCGCCTGGCCCGTGGCGGTGGAACAGGTGACGCAGGATGAGGCCTCATGGTCGTGCTCGGCACTGAGGCCGCTGCTCGCATGAGCATCATCGGCCACCCATTCGGCGGCGACGCTGCAGTCAGGGGATGACGCCATGGTGGCGCCGTGGCTCGACAGCGTGACCATCGCCAACAGCAGCGCGAGCAGGAGGGCCAGCAGGCGGCCTCCTGTGCGCTGTGTTGCTGATGTCCGAATGAGCCGGTGCATGAGGAACTCCCTTGAGTCAGGCCTTCAGCTTGCCTCTTGGTGGCTCGAGCTGCATTGATCCAAGGCAACTTCCCGGGCGAATCGCGAAGCGGGAACGAGGACGCGGGTCATTCATCGTTTCGGTGGCTGTGGCGGTGCATGAACAGGTGCAGGCCGAGACAGAGCCCCATCGGCAGCAGCAGCAGCCAGGTGCCGGTGCCGAAGGGGTTGCCGCGCCACAGCACGATCAGCATGGCCACCCCCATCAGCACCAGGCAGGCGGTCATCATTGCGTGGTGCAGGCGGTTCATCGGGTATCTCCTTGCGGGTTGGCGCGGGTGAAGCCCCGCTTGAGCAGCAGCGAGTTGCCGATCACCGAGAGCGAGCTGGCGGTCATGGCGATGACGCCGATCATCGGGTGCAACAGGCCGATGGCGGCGATGGGGATGGCGGCCACGTTATAGGCGCTGGCCCAGATCAGGTTCTGGACGATCTTGGCGAAGGTGGCTCGCGAGAGGTGCATGGCGTCCACCACGGCGGTGAGCTCGCCGCGTACCAGGGTCACGTCCGCCGCCTCGATGGCCACGTCGGCCCCGGCACCGATGGCGATGCCCACGTTGGCCTGCTTCAGTGCCGCGGCGTCGTTGATGCCGTCGCCGACCATGGCCACGTGGTTGCCGTGTTGTTCCTGCAGCGCGCGGATGGCATCAACCTTGCCTTCCGGCAGCACACCGGCCTGGACCTCGTCGATGCCCACCTCTTCAGCCACGGCGCGGGCGGCGCGTTCGTTGTCGCCGGTGATCATCACCACGTGCAGACCGAGATCATGCATGCCGCGGATGGCCTCCACCGACTCCTGCTTGAGGGTGTCGGCCACGGCCACCAGGCCGAGTGCCTGGCCGTCGGCGGCGACGATTACCACGGTGCGGCCCTTGCCCTCGAGCTCGCCCATGGCGTCATCCAGGGCCTCGAGGCCGGTCACGCCTTCCTCTTCCAGCAACCGGCGATTGCCGATCAGCACCACTTCGTCGCCCACCTTGCCCGAGACACCGCGCGCACCGGTGGAACGGAACTCGCTGACCTCGCCGGGTTTCACATCGCGCTCCCGGGCACCATCGACGATAGCCCGGGCGATGGGGTGCTCCGAGGCGTTCTCCACGCTCGCCGCCAGGGTGAGCAGGCGGTTTTCGTCGGCGCCTTCGGCGACGACGGCCTCGGTGAGTTTTGGTTCGCCGCGGGTGATGGTGCCGGTCTTGTCGAGCACCATCACTTTGACGTCCTTGAAGGTCTGGATCGCTTCGCCGGAGCGGATCAGGATGCCACGCTCGGCACCGATGCCGGAGCCGACCATCAGCGCCGTGGGGGTGGCCAGGCCCAGCGCGCATGGACAGGCGATGACTAGCACTGCGATGGCGGCGAGAATCGCCAGCACCGGCGTGGCGGCCTCGGGGTTCACCCAGGGCAGGAAGGTCGCACCCCAGTCGAGTATCGGTCGCAGGGCATCCGGGAATAGCGCCCAGGCCACCAGGCTGGCCAGAGCGATGGCCAGCACCGCCGGTACGAAGCGGCCGGTCATGCGATCGGCGAATTCCTGGATCGGTACCCGCGAGCCCTGAGCCTGGTCGATCAGGCGCACCACCTGGGCGAGGAAGGTATCGCCGCCGACGCGGGTCGCCTTGACCCGCAAGCGTCCCTCCTTGTTGATGGTGGCACCGATCACGCTGTCCCCGGTGCTCTTGTAGACCGGTATCGACTCGCCGGTGGCGATGGACTCGTCGAGATGGCTCTCGCCCTCGACCACCTCGCCGTCGGTGGGGATCTTGTCGCCGGGGCGCACGACCATGATGTCGCCCGGGGCCAGCTCCTTCACCGCCACCTCGACTTCCTCGCCATCGCGCTCGACGCGTGCTGTCTTGGCACCCAGGGTCATTAGGCGGCGGATGGCCTGGGAGGCGCGTCCCTTGGCGAGTGCCTCCAGGTAACGGCCCAGCAGGTGGAAGGTCATGATGGTGGCGGCCATCTCGATGAATGAGGTCATGGGGTAGACGAAGCCGACTAGGCCGATCAAGTAGGGCGGCAGGCTGCCCATGGAGATCAGCACGTCCATGTTGAAGGTGCCGTTCTTCAGCGAGCGCCAGGTCGACTTGTGGGTGGCGATACCGCCATAGAGAAACACCACCGGGAAGGCCAGCACGGCGATGATGGCCAGGTAGCCGGGAATCGGCTGCCAGAACATGTGCGGCATCATCAGCAGCATGATCAGGGTGGCGGGTATGCCGGCGATGATCAGGCGCTTGCGCGCCTGGGCGAGGTAGGCCTCCTCGATCTCGGCGTCGCCGTCGCCCG
>NZ_JBNNIW010000054.1:0-16242 GCF_050269715.1 Halomonas sp. NPDC076908
GGCTTGCGAAAGCCAACTTGCACGGGGCGAATGATCAAAAAGTGCTCGCTGGCGGTGATAGGGAAAGTGTCGGCGCCGGCTTCACGGATTCAGGTGTTTTCTAATTCTTCAATATTAGGATTGTTTTTTCTTGAATAGAAGTATTCCGAGCCACTATCAAATGCACTGCACTGGAATATAGGACTAACAGATGATCTAGCCTGACTAAAATCATGCTGTTGATGGAGTAACTCTGTTTCAATTTTCATCGTTATTTACCATTTTTATTAGCTGTGGGTACATGTTTTGTTTGCCTTTATAGCCTATTTTAGGAGTGGTATCATTCATTGATATCCCTATATCCTCTATTGCTTCAGTTGGAAAATGAGCTCTGTCAAAAACTTCATGAAGATTTGAGGATATTCCCGGGGGCAATAGAAACTCAGTCCCAAGTTCTTGTGGCTTTGACTTTGCAATAATAAAGCGATAACTTTCTTTTGGCACAAGAGATATGTGCTCCCACTCTCCGTGCATCTTGTTTTCCATTATTCGCCTAAAGAAAATAATGTTTGAAATGTTCGTTGTGTTCGCTACTTGAGCATGTATTGATACAATATCTCCATGCCAATGAAACTCTTTTTTCTCGTAATCTGATATATTTAAGTGTTTTGGATTGATGGGTTTTTTAGAGTGAGTTTTTTGAAGTGTTATGAAGTTATTGTAGTGTCCGCATTTCAGACAATGACCTGTTTTATCTAAGCCAACGTTTTCTGCATTCAAACCATATCTTGTTACTAAAAGTGAAGAGCACTGATAACAATATGAGTTTGTTGCTTCATCGTCATTTATGTTGCCTAGGTAAACGTGTTTTAACCCCATTTCTTGTGCAATAGTTTTTGCTTTATGTAGCCGGTCTATAGGTGTCCTAGTGCTGTTAGCCATTTTATAATCTGGGTGGAATCGCACAAAGTGAAGTGGTACAGATGGGTCTAGTTCATCTAGTATCCATTTTGAAATGGTTCTGGCAGAATCTTCGTTATCGCTAATGTCTGTAACCATAAGGGTGCTTATTTCAACATGCTTGCCTGCATGATATACCTTCTTTATACCCTCTAACACTGGCTCAATCCAGCCGGTAGTAACTTTTCGGTAATACTCAGATGATGACGATTTTAGTGATATTGAAAAAATATCAATTACTGGAAGTAATTCATCAATAGCTTCTTCAGTAATAAAAAAAGCAGATTTATATAGGTTTATTAGGCCTGCTTCTTTTGCCAGCTTGGCCGTATCTAGGATAAACTCATGCCATACTACAGGGTCGTTGTATGTCCATGATAGCACCTTGATTCCATGTCGGAGGGCAGATTCTATCACCTGCTCTGGTGTATAGTAGTATACATCTTTGTCAGTAACGTACTTGGCTTGTGATGTTTTCCAGTTATGACAGTACCCACAATTCAGCATACACCCAATATTTCCCAAGGATAAAATTTTCTCACCTGGTGAAAAATGAAAAACTGCCTCTGTTTCGATAGTCTCTTGTGTATTGTGGACTCCTTTGCCATAATTTAAAGTTACAAGGCGACCGTTTCTATTTGCACGAACTTTACAAAAGCCGACTCGTCCTTCTTTAATGACACAGTTTCTAGGAGATAAATGACACTTTACACTTCCATCACTGAGAATTTCTTCTAAATTTGCTGGTTGGCTTTCTTGAGTCCATTTTTGTGTGCTGAGACCATTAATGCTCATGATAGTAACCTCCAATAATTAAAATTTATATTGCTTAATTATGGTGAATTTTAATTTATGACGATTCGGTGGTTATAAAAGAAGATGTATATTTATAATTATGCATTGGGTAGGGTGTTGGATAAATATATAAATTAAGTTTTTCTTTGGCTTTTTCCTTAAAAATTAAGCTTTTCTTTGTGAGGACTTAAATGGACAAAATTAATTTGAAAATTATCTGCGCTCTTCTAAAAAATGGTAGAGCCTCTATCACAAACTTGTCTCAACAAGTAGGACTGTCGATACCTGCAGTGACAGAGCGAATAAGAAAATTGGAGGAAAGTGGCGTTATAAAAGGCTACACAACGGTAGTTGATCTGGAGAAAGTTGGACTTGCTGTCTCTGCTGTAATTGGAATTACTGCCTTTAAACCACAAAAAGAGCAACTGCTAGCAAAGCTTGAGTCAATGCCAGAGGTGGTGGAGTGCCTACATGTGACAGGTGAAGACTCCTACTTGATAAGGATATATGTTCCTACTAATAGAGATGTTGAAAGATTTGTTTCAAATATAAATATGTATGGTGAAACAAAAACAAGAATTATTCTGTCAATGCCAATTTCTATGGATTGGAAAAGAGATGTTTTAGGTATGTTTTTGAACAATCGTCGTTGATTTATAATGTTTTAATGATGGCGTTTGCGATGGTATAACAACCAAATAAAGCTATTGAAATTCCAGCTAAGAAACTGATGGCTTTAATCTTAGAGTCATCTATTTTTGTTGCTAAGTAATAAGATGCGGAAGTCAAGGCTATCCACCAAGCAATAGACCCAAGGAAAACTCCCAGGCAAATTATGATCAATCTTAGGAGGCCTATTTCTGTGCCATCGCCTCCCCCTGGCGCTATTGCTGAAAATACCGCAATAAATGCAAAAATTGTCATTGGGTTCGATAGTGTAAGAAAGAAAGTAGACATATAAGCTTTTAGTGGAGAGTGTGATTTTTTGCTGTCAGTAGAGTAGCTTACGTTACTTTTTGCTGCAGAGAATCCCAGATAAATAAGTACTATCCCCCCTGCAATCGACAGCCATAACGTTGATGTTGTCAACAGTGATATAACTGTGGCAAAGCCAAGTACCCCCAATATTCCATAGATCAAGTCTGCTGAAGCAGCCCCTAATCCTGTTATAAAACCAAGCTTCCAGCCTCCAGCTAACGTCCTTTGAATGCAGAGCAGCCCTATTGGACCAACAGGAGCTGCTATCATAAATCCAATGGTCATACTTTGTGCTAAATAAAGCATATTTTTTTCTCTGTTTTGATTTTTTTATATTTTGTTGTTTATGTTGATTTTCCTCCATGTCATTTTTAACTTATTTAGCACTGATTGATTATTTTTTAATTTTCTTTGTGTTTTTTACTTATTTTTTAAGTATATCGCCAAGGGATATGATAACTGACCCACAGGTGGCCATTAGAGTTGTTCCAGATATAGCTCTTAATGTATGTAGTCAACGTCTAAACTGATAACGTAGTTTAGGCAGTATGCGGACGATGGGTGGAAGGCGAGTGACCATAATCAGCGCTGCAATCGCGGCATACATCGCCCACTCTTGCATATCGGCGCGCACTACCCAGAAGAAGTGCAGCAGGACGAGGCCCAAAATAACGTAGGAAAATTTATGCAGCGGCTTCCAGCGTTTGCCTAGGCGCTTCATCGACCACTTGTTAGACGTCGCCCCCAGCACGGCAAGGCCGATTAGCGCGATCATGCCGACAATGATGTAGGGCCGTTTGACGATCTCGCTACCCAGCAGTGCCCAGTTAAGCCCCAGAATAAATAGCGCATAGCTGAGCAAATGCAGCGTGGCGTAGGCGAGTGTCCATAAACCCAGCTGGCGTCGGATTAGCGCAAAGCCTTTCCAGCGGGTGAGCTTGGTGAGTGGGGTAAGACTCAAGGTAAGCAGCAGCATCCACAGCCCGCCGATACCGATATTCAGCAGCAAGTAGCGCCCCGGCTCGGGGCCGGCGGCGTTGATCGCCACCTGCCAACCCCAATATAGTAACGGCGCTAGCGCGGCCAGAAATACGCCCACACGCCATACCAACCATAAACGTGGGCTGGCCATTAGTAATTTGTCCTCAAATCCATACCTGCGTACATCTGGGCAACTTCATCGGCATAGCCATTAAACATCAAGGTATCAATGGTATTGGTGTTGAACAGGCTATTGGGCAGGCGGCGTTCGGTGGCCTGACTCCAGCGCGGATGATCCACCTCGGGGTTAACGTTAGCGTAGAAGCCGTACTCATTGGATGCAATTTGCTGCCAGGAGTTAACTGGCTGCTCTTCCACCAACGAGATACGCACAATCGATTTGATGCTCTTGAAACCATACTTCCAGGGCACCACTAGTCGCAAGGGCGCTCCGTTTTGGTTGGGCAGTTCACGCCCATACATGCCCAGGGCCAGAATCGTTAGCGGGTTCATGGCTTCATCCATACGTAGGCCTTCCACGTAGGGCCAGTCGATGACTGAGAACGAGGAGCGCTGGCCTGGCATTTGCTCTGGGTCGACCAGAGTTTCAAAGCGAACGTACTTGGCTTTGCTGGTGGGTTCGGCACGCTTGATCACATCGGCAAGGGGAATGCCCAGCCAGGGAATGACCATCGACCACGCCTCGACGCAGCGCAGGCGATAAATACGCTCTTCAAACTGTGAAGGTCTGGCGAAGTCTTCAAGGGCAATGCGCCCACCGTTATTTACTTCACCATCGACCAGCACACTCCAGGGCTGGGTTTGTAGGCTGCCTGCATGGCGGGCGGGGTCGGTTTTACCCGAGCCAAATTCAAAGAAGTTGTTGTAGCCGCTGGCATCGTCATAAGGGGCGATGGTGTCTTTTTCAGGGTCGCTCGGGGTGATGGCCCGCCACTGGGTGTCGCTGATTTTTTCTTTAAGCCATTCTGGTGCACTGCTTTCAGGCACATCGGAGTAGTCTTCATTGGCGCGTACGTGGCCGGATAGGGCAAGCCCTGCGCCCAGGCCTGCCATACCGCCCATAAAGCGTCGACGGGAGAGGTAGATCGATTCCGGCGTAACATCGGATTCGTGCAAGTCACTCGGTTTAGCAATTTTTATTAGCATCTGGTGTCTCCACTTAGGCCGCGGTAAAGAAGCGATGGTTCGACGTTGAGGATGGTAAAAGGTTCTACGTAACTTGTATTGAATGGCATTTAAAAACAAGTAATGGATTGGTCTATTTTGCTTGCTGCAGGTGCCTACCGTATTAATGACATGTATGACTGGCTTAATAACCAAAATATAGACACTCTTTTGAGACTTAAATCTCTTACCTCTCTGCTATTAACCCGTAACAAGGAAGCCCATGGCTAACTCTCGCCGTGAATTGGTGTCGTTAATTGATCAGGGCGCTATACCGCCTGAGCAGGTGGCGCGTGCCGTGGAGGTGGCTGGGATGCACCCTTCAACCCGTGCCTGGGCAGTGTTTATTGATCGGCTATTGCTTTGGCTGGGTGTACTGGCAGTCACCTTCGCGGCGCTGTTTTTCGTAGCCTATAACTGGGCTGACATGGCTCGCTGGCTACGCTTTGGGATTTTGCAGGCGGCGCTGGTATCGGCGGTGGGTGTTGCCGTGTGGGGGAAAGCCAACCCTCTACTTGTAAGCGTGGCGCTTACGGCTGCATCCCTGCTGGTAGGCGTGCTCTTGGCGCTGTTTGGGCAGGTTTATCAAACCGGTGCCGACCCGTGGCAGCTATTTTTTATCTGGGCAGTGTTTACGCTACCTTGGGCATGGGTGGCACGCTTTGAGCTGCTTTGGGTGATGTGGCTGGGGTTACTCAACTTGGCCGTCGGACTCTGTTTCCGTACTTGGGGTTGGCCATTTGGCGCTTTAGTTAGTAGCGAGGCTGCGCTGTGGGGGCTTTTTGTACTGAATACGACGGCATTGTCGATATGGGAGTGGGACGCGCAGCGTTGTGACTGTCAAGGACGTTGGGTCATCCGTTTACTTGCGGTAGGAAGTGGTGTGCCTCTTACGCTGTTAATGATGACGTTAATAGCCGATGCGGGCCTCGAATGGTCACCAGTGCTGTTAATTTATCCATTCTGGCTGGCAGCGCTATATGGCATTTACCGCTATTGGCGGCCTGATCTGTTTATGATTGCGGGCGGCTGTGTCTCGGTGATAACGGTTATTACGCTGTTACTTGCGCGGTATACGCTATGGGAAGGTGAGTGGCAGTCGGGTAGTTTGCTTTTGCTGGCTATCGCCGTATTTGCGATGGGCGCCGGGGCAGTGGTGTGGCTAAAGCGTCTACATCTCGAGGCTACCCAGTGACTAATCACGTTAATAATTTAAAAGCGAGACTGGGCCAAGCAGGCATTACGGTAAACGAGCCAACCACGGCAGTGCCACTAAAGGCACCTTGGTTTGTGCGGGTGCTGCAGGCATTTTCCGGCTGGCTGGCAGCACTGTTTTTGTTGGGCTTTATCGCGACAGGTGTGGTGTTTGTGGTGGAAAGCCCGGTAGCATCCATGGGCGTTGGGCTTGCTATGGTCGGTGCAGCGTTTGCGCTATTACGTACGGCTCGGTGGGATGTACTCGAACACATGGCGCTGGCGGTGAGTTTAGCCGGGCAACTGCTAATCGCTTGGGGAATAGTCGAGCTTTGGGAGTTGTCCACTTCCTTATGGTGGCTACTCTTTGGCTTACAAGCCATGCTGGCGCTGGTAATGCCCAGTCAGGTTCACCGTAGCTTTTCTGCCTTGGCTGCTAGCCTGGCGCTTTATATGGCGTTGTCAGTGAGTGCTATTGGGCAAGTAGCCAGTGGATTGGTACTGCTTGCATTGACACTACTCTGGCTGAATGAATTTCGCTGGCCAAGCCGTATTAACGCCGTGCAGGCGTGGGGCTATGGCTTGTTAATGGGCCTGTTGGTTACCCAGGGTTTAGCGCACAGCGGCCAGCCATTCTGGTTTTGGTTTGATCATCACAGCCGCGGTGATTTTGCATGGCTAGCGCCATGGTTAAGCGTTGTATTGATTGCAATCTCGCTGGCCTTACTACTTTACGCCGTGTTTCAGCGCCATCTTCCATTTAAAAAGCATAAATCCCAATTAACGAGGAGCATTTTCGCCAGCGCAGCCGCGCTGCTGCTGATGGCTTTTTATGCGCCGGGGATTGGCCAGGGGGTGGTGGTATTACTGCTAGGTTTTGCGATTGGCCACCGTGTGTTAGTGGGGCTCGGGGTGTTTTCGCTGCTGGTGGGTATTATCAGTTTCTACTACTGGCTGGACGCGACGCTCTTAACCAAGGCGCTAACGCTGTTGGTGATGGGAGGCTTGCTGCTAATGCTGCGATGGGGGTTGCGTCGTTGGTTGGGCGCTTTTCTTACTCAGCCAAGCGGCGGGAGTCTAGACAATGAAGCGTAATGTTAAGTGGAGCCAGGCGATTGTCGTTACCACTATGTTGCTAATTTTAGTCGCTGTGAACTGGGCGATATGGGCGAAAGAGCGCCACTTGGGCGAAGGCGAGGTGGTTTACCTGGAATTAGCGCCGGTCGACCCGCGCTCATTAATGCAGGGTGACTATATGGCGCTAAACTTCGAACTCGCCAACCAAATTCAAAGCGCGCTATTTCAAGGTGCTGTGCTGCAAGATGAGCCTCAGCAAGCCAGTAATGGCTATGTGGTGGTGCGCTTGGATGAACAGCGCATCGCTCACTTTCAGCGGCTGGATGATGGTCGTGCTTTATCCAATGAAGAACGGCGACTGCGCTACCGGCTGCGCCATGGTCAGGTACGCTTCGCTACCGATGCGTTCTTCTTTCAGGAAGGCCACGCCGAACGCTATGAGCCTGCCCGCTACGGGCAATTTCGAGTGAATGGCAAGGGTGAACCGTTGCTGGTGGCTATGCATGGCGATGAGCTTAACAAGCTAGGCGAGATGGCTCGGTAATCCTCACTCTCTTAGCGGTTACTTTCAATGATGAATGCTTTGATACGCCTTGCTTCATCAGTAAAGGTAGGCTGTACTTTGTTCCTCCACTGACATGGATTGCTCAGTGACCATGCTGGGCTGGCTCGGTAACGGGCCTGTTGGCGGTAAGCAAAATGGCCCATTTTAATGAATAAGGTATATATGAAAGTAATCGGCTTGTGGATCGTGTGGGTAGTGCTGGTAGCGTTAGTTACCTTTTCCAGCCTCTGCGCGGCACAAACTCAAGGAGGGGAGAGCGAGGATAACCAGTGGTTCAGCGCCGATACGTTGAACGCTGGGCTAGGTGAGGTCCCGGATGACGTAAATCGTAGAACGCCGCGGGAGTCGGTGCGTAGTTTTGTCGAGCTTACCGAAGCGGAGGAGTATGCCGCAGCGGCGCATCTGCTTAACCTTTCTGACCTGTCTACTGATGAGCAGGCCGAGCAGGGCAGCGAACTTGCCATGCAGCTGGCCGAAATCTTCAAACGTGGCGAATGGCTGAATGTCTCCAATCTTTCCGGACGCCAGGATGCCGCGATTGAGGATACTACTGTTCAGGATCCCCGGGCCGGGGTGCCGCGTCGAGATATTGAAATTACTTCGCTACAGGTTGGCGGTGAAGCCTACGATATTCGTCTTGGTCGCTATCAAGTGGAAGGGGAAGATCCCGTCTGGCTGATCATGCCAGAGAGTGTTTCATCGATTCCTGTTTTGTATGAGGAGTATGGCCCTTCGTGGCTAGAGGCGTATATTCCTGATCGCTTTACGTCATCGTTTGGGATTCTGATGATATGGGAGTGGATCGCCATCCCCGCTTTCCTGTTGTTTATCGGTTTAGTGGGGTGGGGGGTGTATGGCTTTGTCGGGCTAACGGCCAAGTTATTACCCTCGGGCGCACAAAGTATTTTCGCTGCGCGTATTAAAGTTCCTATGGCGCTGATCGTTATCTCCTTGATTACTCAGGTGCTATTGGACTATGTGGTCTCCTTCTCGGCGGTGGCCACTACCACGTTCCGGGTATTGTTAATCGCTGTTCTGGCGTGGGGGGCTGGCACCATCGCACTCCGCTTAGTGGATACCATTATGCTGCGTCTAACGCGGCGGCTGGTGGGTGAAATCGATGACACCAAACCCAGAGATCAACGACGGTTACTGACGTCACTCTATGCGCTGCGTCGGATTATTATTCTGATTACGGTTATTGCTGTATCGGTATACGTGCTGGGGCAAATCCAGCTCTTTGAGACGCTGGGATTATCCATTCTCGCCTCTGCCAGTGTGTTAGCGGTGCTGGTAGGTATTGCGGGCCAAGCAATGCTTGGCAATATCCTTTCCTCTTTTCAGCTGTCATTTGCAAAACCCATTCGCATCGGCGATCTCGTTATGTTCGAGGGGCAGTGGTGCTACGTGGAAGGCATTTTCTATACCTTCATTCGGTTAAGAGTGTGGGATGAACGCCGCTTAATCGTGCCGGTTACCTATTTCGTCTCCAAGCCTTTTGAGAACCTGTCGGTTAAAAGTACCAAGATGTATCGCAGTTTGGAGCTGACTCTTCATTTGAGCGCGGATATATCGCTACTTAGAGAGAAGTTTCTGGCCTTCGCTGAAGAGGAAGAGAGCGTCATTGAGCACCATAAATTGCTCTGCAGTGTAACGGGACAAAACGGTACGGCCCAAATTATCACCTGTTACCTCATGACATCCGACCCCATGGCCGGGTGGACTGCAGAGGTGAACGTCCGTGAGAAACTGATGACCTTTATTCGCGATAACCATCCTGAGTGGTGGCCACGCGATGTTGTGGTGATTAGTCATCAGGATATCGCCCTAGGGGCTAGGCAGGGCAAGCAATCGTCGGCGACAGGTGGTGCAGAATCTCCTGCTGGTTAAGTAAATGACCGTAGCAGTGACCACTGCGTACTCGAAAATAGCATATTGCTATTTATAGCAATATGCTATAAAGTGCTTGTATGAGTGGGGGCTAAGCTAGATGCACATCATTACACAGAAGCGTATTTGGGAAGCTATAGAAGCTAATCCGAATACGGCCACAGCCCTAGAAGCATGGTATCGGCTGATTAAATCTAATAACCCAAAAGATTTCAGTGCTATGAAAGTGCTATTTCCAGCCACTGACAAAGTAGGGAATTACCATGTTTTTGACATAGGTGGCAACAAGCTGAGGTTAATCGCTGTTGTTCATTATCAAAGCAAAAAAGTATTTATCCGTCATATCCTCGATCATAAAGAGTACGACAAGGGTAAGTGGAAAAAGGAGTGACTATGCACGCACTCGTTGAGCAAGCAACTGAGCACTGGGTTTATCTTGCTCCTCTTCTTAGCGACCCACACAGCGAGGCAGAATACGATGCTCGGGTCGCGGCTCTGGATGAAATCCTCGAGCTTGTCGGCGAAGATGAGTCCCATCCACTTGTCGGCTTAGCGAATCGCTTGGGTGATATCATTGAATCCTATGATGAACTACATCGCCCAATGCCTGAGGTGACAGGACGCGAGGTACTTCGCTACCTTATGCAGGAGCATGGGATAGCGCAGAGCGAGCTACCTGAAGTCGGCGCTCAATCGGTGGTGTCTGCAGTTCTCAATGGGCGCCGCAAGTTGAACTGGCGCCAAATCTGCGAGCTTTCGGAGCGATTTGGCATCGCAACAGACTCGTTCAAAGAACCCAGAGAAAAGCTGAGAGTTTTGAACTGAGAAAATGCCGACTGAGCCATCTTTGAGCTTATTTAAGCCTTATGCCCAGATATTCAAGCTCTATTTTTTTGAAGAAGTGATTGTTTAATTGGTTTTAAATATCGTGCAGCGCTTACTACCCGGCTGGGGCGTGACCTACGGCCCGCCGGGTGATGGCCCTTTCCCGGCTATTATGCTGCTGCATGGTTCTGAAGGGGCATGGGCGGGGTGGAGCCATCGTGACGCGATGCTATTCGCCGCCCATGGCTTCTTGGCGTTCCCTTATGGCTACTCAAGTGGCGGTAATGCATGGAACGCGGGGCATATTATTGATTACCCACTGGATCGCAGTGTAGAGGCATTTAAAGCCCTACGGGAATTCCAGTTCGCTGATGAGCGAGTAGGGCTCTATGGCATCTCCCGCGGCGCCGAACATGCGTTATTGCTCGGCTTACTGATGGCAGTAGATAATATCGAAGGTATGCCTGATGCCATTGCCGCGCATAGCCCGCCAGATGTTGTGTGCGGTGCCTTTGATGCCCGTAGTTTTCGTGATGCGGGGGATCCAGGCTGGCAAGCCTGGGATGTCAGCAAACGCGCTTGGATGTGGCAGGGTAGCCATGAAGATTTATTGCCCACAACACCGATTGAGATTGAGCGCTACCCTGGCCCGCTGTTTCTCTCCCATGGTATGCAAGACCGTATGTGGTCGGTTGACATGACCAAACGCCTGGAGCAACGCTTGCGTAAGCATGGTCGCCACCCTGAAGTGCACTACTATGAGGGCGAGGATCACATACCCAGTGGTGTTGGTCAGAATACACACAACCAACTGCTGTTGGATTTCTTTTCAAACCACCTTTGTAACTAATAAAAATAGCAGTAAGGGTGGCTGCTTTACACAGTACTGGCATAGCGGCCGAGCAAAGTTAAGAAGCCGTCTTCATCAATAAACCCTTTATCACCCGTAATATACCAGCGGTGACCTTCAATCTCTCTTAGCACGTTATCGGTACGGTTGGGGTCATTCAGATACCCCAGCATGATTTGAGGACCGCTGATCAAAATCATGCCCACCTCGCTACTGGCCCGCTCCTCAAAACTTTCAGGATCCACAATTTTGAAACTCGTGCCGGGCAGCGGCATGCCTACGCTACCAAGCTTGCTACCGCGCTGAATCTGCTGGTAATGGGCACCCATAGCATCGGGCAAATTCACTGAGGCGACAGGCGCAATTTCGGTGGCACCATAGCCTTCATAGACCGGCTTGTGAAACTTCAGCGCAAAGCTCGTGCGCACGTTTTCATCGAGTTTCTCTGCCCCAGCCACTACCACCCTTAAGCTTTCCAACATCAGCGGGTGTACCTCTTGGCTATCAACGAACAAGCGCAAAAAACTCGACATACTGAACATGATGGTAGCTTTGTGCTTAGCCACTGCGGCAGCAATGCCGGGGGCATCGGTGGGGTCGTCGTGACACACCAACGGTAGCCCTTCGATTAATGGAAGCAGCTGGGTCACGGTGAAGCCAAAGACGTGGTACAGCGGCAGCGAACCCATTACCACATCGTTGCTTTGTGTATTGAGAACGTCGGAGGTTTGCTTGATGTTCGCCATCAGGTTGCGGTGGCTAAGCATTACCCCTTTGGGCAGGCCTTCGCTGCCGCTTGAAAACAAGATGGCTGCGGTGGCATGAGGGGCGTGACTACGGCAGAAGCCACTTTGCAATAGCCATGTGGGCAGTATTCGCACCGCCAGCCATATGCTCACATGCTCAATGCGGCCTATGGAAGCTTGCAGGGTTTCAAGATATACCACCTGTCTATTAGCGAGTAACTCGCTAATGTTTAGCCCGCGCTGTTCAAGTTTTTCCACGAAGCGCCGCGAGGTAAAGAGCGTTGTAATTTCCGCTTGGTGAAGGAAAATCGTCAGCATCTCTTGGCTGGCGGTGTAGTCGAGGTTTACTACCGTTTTGCCCGCCAGGAGCGTTGCCATATTAGCGATGACGCCAACGCTACTGGTAGGTAGCAGTAGGCCAACGTTTTGCCCTGGGTTGAATTTACGAATACGTTTCGCCATTAATACGCTAGCGGTTAGCGCTTGGCTTGCATCGAGCGCTCTGCCTTGAACATCCGCCACGGTAAATTCACTCGGGCGTCGTTTGACGCTTTGAATCCAGGCCTCGGGTAGGGTGGGTAGATCGTCCATGGCCCGCTGCCAAGAGCGGGCGGCCTGTTCAAAAATATGCCGTTTGAGCACATCGGCGGGAGTGTCTTTAGCAATTGGTTTGCCAAACGCGACTACCACCGAGCGGTGCAGCGGAGCGTTGCGCAGCTCTTTTAACTTGCTTGATGAGCGGGAGAACTGACTGCCCCACAGGCCGCGTAGGTAGAAGGGGACGATTTTAACGTCAGGATTAGCCATTTTGCAGGCGCGCTCATAGCCGCGGCGGAATTCACCCAGTTGCCCAGTCCGGCTTATTGCCCCTTCAGGAAACAAGCACACCACTTCACCGGCGTTGAGCTGTTCAGCGACATCGGCTAGGGCCTGTTCAGCGGCACTGCCACGCTCGATGGGAATACAGCCTAGGGCTTTAAAGAACCAGCGCAGATACCAACGCTGATAAATCGCTTTCAGCATCACAAAACGTACCGGGCGCGGGCTAGCGATTTGTACTATGGCCCAATCCACCCAACTAATATGATTGCCTAGTAACAGCACGCCGCCTTGGGCGGGCAAGTTCTCTAAGCCATGTACGTCTACGCGGTAGCGGCGTGTTAGCAAGAAGCTGAGCAGAAAGCGCACCAGGCTTTGTGGCAGTTTAATAACGGTGTAGCCACCGCCCACCATCGCCACGCTAGCAATCAACATTAACAGGTAAAGGCTATCCACTCCCGCTAAGGCAAACAGCGCTGTGAGCACTAAAAAGCCCAGCATGGCGATGTTCTGAATCCAGTTATTGGCGGCCAGCACAGTGCCAAGCTCGTTATCATCGGCGTGAAACTGAATCAATGCATTGAGCGGCACAATAAACAGACCGCCCATGATGCCGATAACGACAAAGTTCAGCGCTTGGCTGGTAGGTGTGGAAAATAGCGGCAGGCACCATAAACCGATGGCTACGCCTAAAGCGCCAACCGGTATTAGTCCGGTTTCTATGCGGTTGTGTGAGAGCCTGCTAGCGAGCAGGGATCCCAACGCAATGCCGATACCGCTAGCCGCAAGAATGCCTTGTAACACCAAGGTGTTATCGATACTAAGCGCGTCTTTAGCGTAGGCCGGAAAGGCGGCCAATAGCACTTGGCCAACTGACCAAAACGTCGCAAGACCGATAATGGAAAGCCGGATAACGGGCTGATGCGCGATTATCCGCAGATTGTCTTTTAGTGCAGTGCCTTTGATATAGCGCTGCCAAGTGAGTGGTATGTCAGTGGTCTGGGTGTTATCCAAAGGAAGGCGGTAAAGCGCCACTACCTGAATCGCGCTATTGAGCACTAGCAGCCAGCCCAACGGCGCGACCTGACGTAGCAGCTGCGCTGGGGTTTGGTCTTCAGGCGATATCCAGGTTTCAAACAGCGCGGTAAAAGCCACCGTGCCCGCTAGGATGGCGCCAATCGTCACTGCTTGGATAAGTCCGTTAGCTTCTGCCAGGCGCGGCTTACCAAATAGCCCTTTTACCAAGCCGTACTTTGCCGGTGAATAGAAGGCCGATTGAATGGCTAGCAGCAGTGTCATAGCAAAGGCTAACCAGAACCAACCCTGATAATAGGCGGCGGTAATGCCCAGTGACACGGCGACCGCTGCACAGGCAGATACTCGCAGAACGCGTACCTTGGGGTAGGTGTCAGCCACATGGCCCGCCGGGCTAAATAATAAAATAAACGGCAGCAAAATTAATCCATTCACCAGCGCGGTCAGCACTACCTGGGCGGTACCGTCATAGCTTTTAAAAATCGTATTTTGAATAACAATCTTGTGCCCTAAATCCACAAAGGCATTCAGAAAAATAGCAATCAAGTAGGGCCAAGCGCCCGGAAGTCGTAGCAGTCGATGCATGGTGCGATAGCCCTATAATTGCTTAGAAATCGTGCGCTTTAGAGGTTCATCACGAAACTGAGCGGCTTCATTTTCTAACCACTCGACGAAGCGAGCTACCGCCATGGGGGCTTCTCCGTCAGTAGGCAGAATCAGATCATAGGCGAAAGGTGATTCGAGCGGATAGTTTTTGCCAAAAGGGCGCACTAAAACGCCGCTGGCGAGTCGGTCAGCTATCAACGGGTAGCTGGCAAGTACCACACCTTGACCGGCAATAGCTTGATCCAGCGCTAGGCTGTAGAGCGAATATTGGCGCTGGTTGGGCATCTTGTTTATTGCGACCCCAGCACTTTTGAACCAGTCACTCCAGCCTGGGACTTGGTGGCTAGCATGGCCGCACCAATCTACCGTGAGCAGGGTTTGGCTGAGCAAGTCGACGGGAGAGTGTATGTTCATTTGCGCCAACAAGGCGGGTGAGCACACGGGAAATAGTGTATCTTCAAATAGCCGCAGGCTGGAAACAGCGGGCCAAGGGCCTTGGCCGTAACGCAGCGATAAGCGTGCTCTATTCGGCAGCCAAAGGGGAGGCATTAAACGCGCCTCGGCATCCAGGGAAATCTCTATTTGGCGCTCATTCGCTTCAAAGATGGGTAAGCGCGGTAGTAGCCAGAGTTGAAGGAAAGAGGGCGGTGCACTAATCAATAAGCGAAAGGCTTGTTCTGAGCGCTCGGTTACCTGTTGTACGCCGCCAGCGATACGCAAAAGGCCGGCTTGTACATCTTCCGCTAATACCCGGCCCGCCTCCGTGACACAAACCCCATTGGCATGCCGTTCAAATAGTAAAACGCCCAAGCGTTCTTCCAACTGCTTAACCTGTCGGCTAACGGCACCAGGGGTCACGCCTAAACGATAAGCCGCGGCTTTGAAGCTGTTCTCGCGCGCAGCCTCAGCAAAGGCACGCAGTGCATTCAGCGGTAGCCTTTCAATTCGCATTGCATGAGTTTTCCTAAGCCTAGGGCTGACAAGTAATCGTTTGTGGCGCAGTGACGCTTGCTGGTGCAATAGCCGCCTTGATCATACAGGAGAGCGTCATGAATCATCAAAGAGCAGTGTCATTGATACCGAGTGCCGCTTCTCAGCGAAAGCCGGTGGACGTAACAGCAGCATCGTGGATGTTGCTGTTCTGCGTGGTACTAGGTTTTCAACAAGTAGCGATTAAAGGCGTGGCTGAGGATATCTCACCCATCGTGCAGGTGACTTTGCGCTCCGCTATTGCTGGCTGTCTGGTCGCCCTGCTTGCCTATTGGCGGGGCATTCGCTGGGCGGATGCGGTGCGTCATTGGGCGCCTGGGTTGTTGGTAGGCCTCGGATTTACTGCCGAATTCGCTTTTGTCGCCTGGGGGCTAACCTATACGTTGGCGTCGCATATGTCGGTCTTTCTCTATACAGCCCCAATATTCGCCGCCTTGGGGCTGCATCTTTGGGTCCCTGGGGAGCAACTCTCTATTCGTCAATGGTGGGGCGTTGGATTGGCTTTTTTGGGGATGGTGATCGCCATGGCGCCTAGCGGTATTTATGATAAGTGGTTATGCAAAAGTTATCGAGTTATTAGTCCCGTAACCATCACACACGTTTTTGACCGCTTCACAGAGCTTATCGAACGAACGGTAGGCTGTCAGCGGTAGCCATCGGTACTTGATTTCGCGCCAAAGAATTTCGATCAGGTTCAGCTCCGGCGAATAAGGCGACAGATATACCAGATGAATGCGGTGTGCCATCCAATCGATGATTTTGCGCTG